>DGWH01000011.1:0-32731 GCA_002395225.1 Christensenella sp. UBA4263 | reverse complement strand
GTCGGGAAATCCAGAATAATCGCAAAGCTAAATAGATGGTTTACCCACCAAAAGTCACTTTCAGACGCAGAATTCTACTTTTTCGCTTCTATTTTTGCTTAACACACGGCTAAAATGGCCGCTTTTGATATGTCAGCAAATCAAAAACGGACTTATGGTGGGTGAATCATTCATTGTTTGAATACAAGGTTTTTTCTCTCTTTGAGTAATTGGTGCTTGAATTGAGAACGCCGCCTGTGTAAAATAAACAGGCATCTTGCGCGAAAGGCCTTGTTGTGCGGTGACGGAATGCCAGAACTGGGTATTGCGAAGCTGTGGCAGCAAATGACAGCCTGGATAGTCCTGAACAGATGGGGGGAGAGATTCCACCAGGGGCCGGAGGATGCCCGGACAGGAATGGGCTGGTCAGGCGAAAACGGATCATGTTCAAACTCAGTGCTCCGGAAAAACACACAGCACAGGTGTTTTTATAACAGAGAAAAACAGCTTCCCACGGAAGGAGACGGGAGAGAAGCTGTTAGCGCCAGGTCCACCGTAAATTCTTTCTG
Organism: Christensenella sp. UBA4263; assembly: GCA_002395225.1. GTDB lineage: Bacteria > Bacillota > Clostridia > Christensenellales > Aristaeellaceae > Ventricola. The sequence continues at coordinate 32,183 of DGWH01000011.1, read as the reverse complement.
GACTGCATTGAATGCGGAATTGTCTGAAAGAGCGGATGGATGACGAGGATTGGCAGTTGTCGAAAGACTCGGCGGATGCTGCCACGGCGGGCTTTCCCTGCCTCCGTGAGTGAGGCGGAGAGAAAGTGTGTGCGTCGTCAGAGAGAAAGGAAAAAGCGGAATCAAGACCGTAACAGAGGTTCTCTTACCACGTGTTTTTGTTCCTGCATTGTTCCGACAGATGTGCTGAAATGCGGAACATGTGCAGGAATTACAGGGGAATTGCGGTTTGATGAAAAAACTCCGTGCCGGCGGCATATACGCCGTTTTCCATGAGGAAGCCGGAGCGGACCGGAACCGGCGGATTTCCCGAGATAAATAAGGCGATCTGACGATCGGCGGAAAGAGAGAAATCATATGCGTGTAGTTATTCAGGAAAATTACGATAAAATGTGCAAATGGGCAGCAAACCATATTGCTGCGCGGATTCATGCCCATAACGACAGCGGAAATACCCGTCCGTTTGTCTTGGGCCTGCCCACCGGGTCCAGCCCGATTGGCGTGTACCGGGAACTCGTGCGGATGAATCAGGCCGGCGAACTGAGCTTTGCCAATGTGGTCACCTTCAACATGGATGAGTATCTGGGACTGCCCCGTGAGCATGACCAGAGCTACTGGTATTTCATGCACGACAACCTCTTCAATCATCTGGTGGATATGAAGCCGGAGAATATCAATATTCTCAACGGAATGACGGATGATCCGGAGAAGGAATGCAGGGACTATGAGGAGAAGATCGCTGCAATGGGCGGCATTGACCTCTTCATGGGCGGCATTGGCGTAGATGGCCACATTGCCTTTAACGAGCCCTTTACCTCGCTTTCCTCCCGTACCGGTGTCCGGAATCTGACCACGGATACGAGAATTGTCAACTCCCGTTTCTTTGGCAATGATCCGGAGAAAGTCCCCAGCCAGGCGCTTTCCGTGGGGGTTGGCACGGTGTTTGATTCCAGGGAAGTGATGATCCTCATCAACGGACACAACAAGGCCAGAGCACTGGCCGCAACGGTTGAGGGCGGTGTCAGCCAGAAATGGACCTGTTCGGCGCTCCAGCAGCATAATGCGGCCATCATCGCCTGTGATGAGGCAGCCTGCGGGGAACTGACCGTGGATACCTACCGCTATTTCCTGGACATTGAGAAGGGAGAGCGGCTGTAATGTACACAATTAAGGATCTGTATGATCTGGATCATACCCTGGCGAAAGACTATCTGTCGCAGTTTACCTATCCCTGGGAGGCCCTGAAGGGAATCAAGGAGATGATCCTGGCCCTGGGTCCGACGCTGGGGGAGGAGTATGAGGAGCGGGAGCCGCAGGTGTGGGTGCATAAAACAGCAAAGGTTTTCCCCACTGCCTATCTGGGTGCGCCCTGCATTATCGGACCGAATACGGAAGTGCGCCACTGCGCATTTATCCGTGGTTCGGCGCTCGTCGGGGCGGACTGCGTTGTCGGAAATTCCGTGGAACTGAAAAACGTGATCCTGTTTGATCACGTTCAGACGCCGCATTACAACTATGTGGGAGATTCCATCCTGGGGTATTACAGCCATATGGGAGCGGGTTCCATCACCAGCAATGTAAAATCGGACAAGAAGCTGGTGGTCGTTCACAATGGAACCGAGCAGATGGAAACCGGCGTGAAGAAGTTCGGCGCCATGCTGGGGGACTATGTTGAAATCGGCTGCAATGCGGTCTGCAATCCCGGAACGGTGGTTGGCCGTCACAGCAATGTTTATCCCACCTCCTGCGTGAGGGGTGTTGTCCCCGCCTGGTCCATCTGGAAAAACAACGGTGAGATCGTCGAGAAGACGGGTGTGGAAAAGGAGGTTCGGTAAGATGGGAAAGTATTTTGGAACCGACGGTTTCCGCGGTGAGGCCAATAAAGAGCTGACGGCTGAAAAAGCGTTTAAAGTGGGCCGCTATATCGGATGGTATTACGGTCAGATGCATGAAGACGGAAGAGCCAGAATTATTATCGGCAAGGACACCAGACGGAGTTCCTATACACTCGAATATGCCATCTCTGCCGGCATTACCTCATCCGGTTCGGATGCGTATCTGCTGCATGTCACGACCACACCCTCTGTTTCCTACTGCTGCCGGACCGATGGGTTTGACTGCGGAATCATGATCTCCGCATCGCATAACCCGTTCTATGATAACGGCATTAAAATCATGCGGGCCAACGGGCAGAAGATCGAGGCCGAGATTGAGGAAAAGATCGAGGCGTATATCGACTCGGATGAAGACCTGCCGCTGGCACAGCGTGAGGCCATGGGCAATGTGGTCGATTACGCGGCGGGCAGAAACCGTTATATCGGCTACCTGATGACCATTCCTACCCGGGCGTTCAATGGCTATAAGGTGGGTCTGGACTGTGCAAATGGCGCCTCCTGGAACATTGCCCGCGCGGTGTATGAGGCGCTGGGGGCAAAGGTGTATGTGATTAACAATACGCCGGATGGTGTCAATATCAATAAGAACTGCGGCTCCACACATATGGAAGCGCTGCAGAAGTATGTGGTCGACAATGGACTGAATGTCGGATTTGCGTATGACGGGGATGCGGACCGCTGCCTGTGTGTGGACGAGAAGGGCCGCGTGGTAAACGGCGATCACGTCATGTTCCTGTGTGGCAAGTACCTGAAGGAAGAGGGACTTCTGGACGGAAATACCATCGTCACGACGATCATGTCCAATATGGGCCTTTACAAGGCCTGCGAAGCCATTGGCATCCGCACGGAAAAGACGGCAGTGGGAGATAAGTACGTTGCCGAAAACATGATGGCGAACGGATACGTCCTTGGCGGCGAGCAGTCCGGCCATATCATTTTCGGCAAGTATGCGACCACCGGTGACGGCATCCTGACCTCCCTTATGGTCATGATGACCATGCTCGATAAGAAGATGCCGCTCTCCATGCTGGCAGATGAGATGAAGATGTATCCGCAGTGCCTGAAGAATGTACGGGTGAAGAACAAGCACGATGCACAGAATGACCCGGATGTCCAGGCGGCGGTAAAAGCGGCGGCGGATGCATTGGGTGACAGCGGAAGAATTCTGGTTCGCGAAAGCGGAACGGAACCGAAAATCCGCGTCATGGTTGAAGCCGAGAATGACGAGGTTTGTGAGAAGTACGTCGATTCCGTCATTGAGGTCATCAAGGCCAAGGGACACATCAGCGAGTAAGAATTCGCTGCGGACAGTTCATGGATGCCGCGCACCGAAAACGAAGCGGTGCCGAAAGACGGACGCGGGCCTTTTAATGAACGGTATTTGTCCGGACTTTTGCCGGTGAGCAGATAAAACCCCACCTGACCCGATTTTTTCGCTGAGAGACTGTTCCGGCGAAAGATCGGGCGGTGGGGTTTAATGTCATTATCCGTTAGGAAACAGACGCAGCAGGCGTTGTTTAAATCCGGGCGGGCATTTTGGATGTTCAATCAAGACCACCAATGCTTCCCGGATATGGCGGGGAAGACGGCGAAGTTCACTGTCGCTTAACGCACTGAACTCGGCAAAGACGAAGTCGTAACTTTCATCTGATTCATTGGCATACCCGTCATCGTAATCATTGTCATAATCATTATCATAATCATCAAAAGAAAAGGCACCGGACTTTTGCCGTTTGGCATCCTGGCTCATCTGATCAGCATATTCCTTTTCCAGAGCGACAATAAGAGAGGTATCGCCTTTTCGTTCAATACGGATTCCTGTCCTGTTGCAGAAATCCAGTAGCAGACGATAACTGCGGGTCTCTCTGCAGCGAAGGACTCTTGGACAGCAGTTTTCATCAATCAGATATTCTGCCATGCGGATAACGATTGTCTCCGGACTCTCCTGACTGCTGCCGGCATAAAGCAAATGACGCTTATGGTCTTTTTCGGATATGGCGAGCAGGATAATGGTGTTATAAGGCCTTTCCGTGCTCTCTGGCTCACCGACAAACAACGTTGTATACATGATTCCGCATTGCCAGACTTCTTTTTTGCGCAGATTTCGGATTTTTGCCTGAAGAGAGGCATCGGTAAAGCGCGGAGTCGGGTAAGAAAAATGGACATCCGGCACAACGGTTGTGGTTCCCCTCAAGGCATTGTTTTCTGAAATGAACAGCGGGATGGTCGGCTCCTCAAAAACGGGATGCATATAACGTGCACCGCTGCGCAGCAGATGGGAAAGGCCGATTCCTGCACTCAGTACATTGCTCAGAATCTCCAATTCTCTTTCGGCAGAGACAGGCCATGGATGCAATCCGGGTGCATAGCTGATGAAGTGGGCGTGATTTTGGGGCGGGCGAATATTCACATGGAGCTTTTGGGCATATTCGACAGCCGATCGGTGTTCCTCAGGGAGCATCATTTCCATGCTCTCATCATCATAGCAGCAGCACAGACATTTGGTTGTATTGAGCATCTCGCCCATGTAAAATGGATCCTTTTGGAGTTCATCCGGGTCTTTTTCATAGAGATCGTGCAGGCGAAAAAAGCTGGCCAGTTCCTCGGTGCCGGTGAAAACAAACAGAGAAATGTTCCCTTCCGATCCGTTGAAGGTACAATAACTGATGGATCCATCCGCATGCTGTACAGCATACATGGCCTCATCTGGAACATGTTCCCAGGGCTTTTCACTCTGGAAGACATAAGCCAGACGGTAAAGATGTAGTTTATCGATCATTCGTAGACTCCTTATTCTTGTCATTTGCCGGAGCGGCATTTTCTGAAGCCTGAAGTTGACGCACGGCGGCAATTGGGGACGTTCGGATTCGCTCATTCGCTGCCAGGCGTGCGGTTCGTTTCTTTTGCAAACGGAGAGATGAGTTGTTTGGGAAATTTCTGCTGCGCCTGCGGGCATCTTAAAAAAGCGGAGCTTCGCCAAAGGTGAAGTCCGCTTGAATGACCAGAGTTACTTGATGACCTTTTCGGTTTCGGCATCGAACAGGTAAATGCTGTCATAGGGGATGGAGAAGGTAAATTCGGAATCCATTTCAGGCGTATCATGGGGCTCTACCTTCAGGATCGCCTTTTCCTCACCGGCGGTAATGTACACGTTGGTGTTGTCACCCAGCATTTCGGTCAGTTCTACCGTGGCGGTCAGCGAAATGCCGTTGGGCTGCTGCCCGAGAACGATTGCCTCCGGACGGAAGCCAAAGACCAGTTCGCGGCCCTCGTAACGGCTGAGTACCGGACGGTTGAGGGGAGCCAGCGAATATTCGGCGCCGAAGACCCGGACACAGCCGTCCTTGAGCGTGGTGCGGACGAAGTTCATTGGGGGCTCGCCGATGAAGCCGGCGACGAAGACGTTGACCGGATTGAAGTAGAGGTCATAGGGTGTGCCGATCTGCTGCACGTAACCATCCTTCATGACGACGATCCGGTCAGCCATGGTCATGGCCTCCGTCTGGTCATGCGTGACGTAGATGGTGGTGGCACCGGTCTCCCGATGGATCTGGGTGATCTCGGAACGCATGGTGACGCGCTGCTTGGCATCCAGGTTGGAAAGCGGTTCATCCATCAGGAAAATACCGACTTTGCGAATGATGGCGCGGCCGACAGCCACACGCTGGCGCTGTCCGCCGGAAAGCGCCCGGGGCAGACGATCGAGATAATCAGTCAGTCCGAGAATCTTGGCCGTCTTCTTTACCTTATCCTCGATGACATCCTCATCTACACCCTGAAGGGTCAGACCGTAGGCGAGGTTGTCGTAGACAGACATCTGCGGATAAAGGGCATAGCTCTGGAAAACCATGGCGATCTGGCGCTCGCGGGGGCCCATCTCATTGGCACGCTTTCCGTTGATCAGGAAGTCGCCCTTGCTGATGTCCTCAAGACCGGCGATCATCCGCAGCGTGGTGGACTTTCCACAGCCGGAAGGGCCGACAAAGACAATAAATTCGCCTTTTTCGATTTCCAGATTGAAATCGTGGACGGCATGGAAGCCATTAGGATAGATCTTGTTGATATCTTTGAGTGTCAGGTATGCCATGATGGAATGCCTCCTGTCCATTGATTGCGCCTGAGGCGCGTCATATGAGTTGGCCTGACGCGAAGCGTCAGCAGGTGGGATTTGAAGGGATCAAACGTCACGGGAATCGACAAAACAGGATGAAGCCTGTAAATGGAATTGGGGGAATTGGATGAATATCATTGTGGATGTGGGAAAACATCCGGTGAGCTATCTGTCGGTGCGGCATGTGCAGCCCGTATGGGAGTTCATCTACTGTACCGGCGGGGCCGGAATTGTCCGGTTTGACGGGGAGCAGCTTGAATTCAGCCGCGGAATGGTGATCGGGATCCCGCCGAATCAGCCGTATGCGCTGATTCCCAAAGGAACGGGGGCGACGCGCAGCGATGAGTTGTCCAATATGAGCACCGAAGAAGCAGGGCCAAAAGACCCGGGTACGGCTCATCGGGGAGCGTTTCAGCACCTGTACGTCCGGATTCAGGATACGTTTTTTTACCGGAAAGGGCCCTTTGTCTTTTCGGATAACCGGGAGGAACTGGTGCTGAGCGCCTTTCGGGGGGCGTATCTGCACTTCCTTGAAAACAGCGAGACGTCGCATTTTATTCTGCAGGCGTACAGCTATCTGATCGTCGCTTACGCGAAATCGTACCGGATCGAGCAGATCCGCAATGAGACCGTGAAGGACATTCTTGATAATATCCACCGGAATTACAGCAACGCCCATTATGAACTGGATACGTATATGGAATCGCTGCCCTTCAGTGCCGATTATATCCGGAAGCTGTTCAAGCGTGAGACCGGCGTTACGCCGCACCGCTATCTCTCTGACCTGCGCCTGACGGAGGCGGAGGGATGGCTCAATTCCATGGGAAAAGAGGCGAATATCATGGAGATTGCACGCCGGTGCGGCTTCCGGGAACCCCTCTATTTCTCACGGATGTTCAAAAAGAAGTACGGGCAAAGTCCCTCACTGTATGCGGCGGAAAAGGCGGAGCAACCTCATTCCGCCGACTGACGGCGCTTGATTTCCGTATAGCACAGCAGGAACGGCGCCACGCCCTTGGCATCGTTTTCGACGATGGGCTCGGAGATGTAATATTCATACGTGCCGTCGCGCCGGCGGTTGTCCTCCGGTCCCAGACCGGCCACCAGGCAGATGCCGCCCAGATTCAGGGTATCCCCGCTGAAGGAGAGGTATTTGTTCACAATGCCATCAAAGGTTTTAGCGCCGCGGTCTGCATAGTCCTCAGAGAGAATGCCCAGCCGGGCCCCCTTGAGCATGGCGTAGGCGATCATGCTGGAACCGCTGGTTTCAAGGTAATTGCCCTCGCGTCCGGCCTGATCCACCACCTGATAATACATCCCGGTTTCGGGATCCGCGTAGTGGACGAGGCTTTCCATGAGTTCCCGGTAGATGCCGGTCAGCGTGTCTTTGTCCGGCCCCTCCGGCAGCTCCTCCAGGATGTCCACCAGCGCAATGGTGAACCAGCCGATGGCCCGGAGCCAGAAGGAACGGGAACAGCCGGTCACGGGATCGGCCCAGAAGGCCTTGCGCGTCTGATCATACCCGTGGTAGTAAAGGCCGGTTTTCGGGTCGTGCATATGCGCACGGACCTGCTGGAACTGGGAAAGGGTATCGGCGAAATTTCCGGTGCCGAAGTGTTTTTCATAGAGCACGTAGAAGACCTGGCCCATGTACAGGCCGTCCAGCCATACCTGGTTGGGATAGATGGCCTTGTGCCAGAAATTCCCATCCGCGGTCCGCGGCTGCTCCCGGAGAGCCGCCATTAAGCGGTCTGCGGCCAGGCGGTATTTGTGTTTTCCGGTTTTTTCATACAGCCGGAAAAGGACGCGTCCCTCGTTGATGTCATCCAGACTGTGTTTCTGAGGGGCAAATGTCCGGATGGTCCCATCTTCCATGACAAACGCATCGATAAAGGATTCGGCGAAATCCGCGTACCGGGGATCTCCCGTGATCTCCGACATGGAAAGAAGGGCAACCATCATGCACCCGTCAATATAGTTCCAGTTGGGGGGAACGTTGTCCCGCATGCGTTCAATGTTCCATGCGGTCCGTTCGGGCGAGGAGACGCGAATCAGGTGAGTGACATATTCATCGATTTTCGAATACATGTTACCTCTTTTGCGCGGCAGTCTGTCTGGCATCTGCCACGATTCGTTGCATTGTTCGCTTCATTTTGATCAGGAGCATGTCCATGGCCAGGGTAATCAGGCCGAAAAAGACGGGTTCTACGCCGAAATGGACGCCGTCCGGTGTATGCATGAGCTGGTTCAGCACCAGATTGACGATGTTGTACACCCAGAAGACGAGAAACAGAACGAGGAAGAAATACAGAATATTCTGGAAGAGGGAGATGTATTTCTTTTCCGGAAACATCATGAACGGATCATTGGCGTGTCTGGTTTTGGCCATGAAGCGCAGCATGTTGTTGACCAGGAGATCATTGACGATGCCCAGCCCCAGGCCCAGGATAAACATCTGATCCAGTGTGCCGTTGACGTAAAAGCCGATGCCCCAGAAAAAGAAGAAACAGCAGGCACCGTCAAACCAGAATTTGAGGAGCAGAGCCTTGGCCGCATCACTCAGGCGGATGCGCTGTTTGGAGCGGTAACGGTTCAGCTCCTCTTTCGAGTACTCCGGGGTATTTTCCGCCGTGGCGTGAATCAGATCATTGACGGCGTCGGTATGAAGCTTGTAATAATCCGACGGGATGCGCTCCTCACCGGACGGAGCGTTCTTTTTTCGTCCAAAGGCCATTCTGCCTCCAGTATTTTCTTAAAATTAGGCGGCCAGTTGCCGCCTAATTCAGGAACAAAATCAGTTGTCTGAGAGCTCGATCTCATCCAGTTTGCCGTTGTCCTCGACTTCGATGGAGGTCTTGATGCCGCGGATGGCTTTGGCATAGACGGGCATTGAAAGAATCAGGGCAACCGTAATGCCAAGGGTAATGACATGGGTCAGCAGCATATTGTATGCGGCGGAGATGTAGTTTTCCATGGCAATCGGATTCTCGGCACGGGTCAGGGCTGTATGAATCAGTCCGCGGTACTGCAGGTCGGCAAAGATGATGATGCCGATCATGACCAGCATGATGATGAACATGGGTTTGTTGATGGGTTTCCGGTTGGGATACGCGTTGGTAAAGCAGACAAAGGACAGCATGGAAAGGAGCATGGTGATAAAGCCATACAGACCCATTCCATAGCCCTGAATACGGCTGGTGGTATGCGAAATATTGGTCAGGTTCAGGCTGTAGATCAGGAACGCGATAATCATTGCCAGGAGCGGAATGGTCTGCGGCTTCCTTTTCAGATGAACGATGATCTTGCGGAGAAATTCAGGCATTTTGGCGGTATTCTGATTCATGCTTTATCCCTCCTTGATCGCGTTGGTGGTTTCTTTGTCAAAGAAATGCTTCCTGGTAAAGGAGATGGGGACGATATCGCCGTTCTGATAGTTGCACCAGCCGCGCAGCTTGGCCGTAATCTTGTTGGCGGCGCTGCCTGAGCTGCCCAGGTGTCCGTGGACCAGGGTGTTCATGCCCAGGTTCTCGTTGGTGGTGACTTTCATGTGAATGTCGCCGCCCTCCGTGATGTTCTCGGGACGGACGCCCAGGGTGATCATTTTGCCGTTGTACGCGCGGAGACGGTGAATTTCCTCTTCGGTCAGCTTCGTCTGGAACTGATCGGCGATGAGCGTGTCGTTTTCGACGCGGACGTCGAAGAAATTCATGGGCGGCAGTCCGATGAAGCTGGCGACAAACAGGTTGGCCGGTGTGTCGTACAGTTCCAGCGGGGTTCCGACCTGCTGGACATGGCCCATGGACATGCAGACGATGCGGTCCGCAAGGGTCAGCGCTTCCGTCTGGTCGTGCGTGACGTACATCATGGTCGCCTTGAGGCGCTTGTGCAGGAGCAGGATCTCCCGCCGGGTGGCGCCGCGCAGCTTGGCATCCAGGTTGGAAAGGGGCTCATCGAACAGGAACAGCTTGGGGTTCCGGACGATGGAGCGGCCCATGGCCACGCGCTGCCGCTGGCCGCCGGAAAGCTGGGCGGGCTTTTTGTTGAGCTGGGAGGTGAGGCCCAGAATCTCTGCTGCGGCAAGCACCTTTTTGTGGATCACATTGGGGTTTTCCTTGCGCAGGGTGAGGGAAAAGGCCATGTTTTCGTAGATGGTCATGTGGCCGTACAGGGCGTAGGACTGGAAGACCATGGCCATGTCGCGGTCCTTGGCCGGGGCGTTGGTGATGTCCTTGCCGTCCAGCAGCAGCTTGCCTTTTGAAATGTCTTCAAGACCGGCCACCATCCGCAGGGTGGTGGATTTGCCGCAGCCGGAGGGACCGACCAGGACGATGAACTCCCCGTCCTTCACTTCCAGGTTGAAGTCAAAGACCGCCTGGACGTTGTTGTCGTAGATTTTGTCGATATGCTGTAAGCTGAGGTTTGCCATATTGTTCCCTCCTCCTTAAGCGTTTGCGGAAAGCCCGAGGGAAGCCAGGTGTTCGTTCAGCTCACGGCTTCTCTTCAGCCCGATGACAGCGGCGGCAAAACAGCAGATCCCCGAAAGGACCAGGTAGATGGTGACCAGGGTGAACTGGCCCATTCCCATCACGGTGCCGGTCTGTCCTGCAACGGTCACCTCTGTCTTGAGGGCATTCAGGGGCAGAATGAAGATCCGGATGATCTGCATGGCGCCCAGGACAAACAGCGCGTAGGCATAGCTGACCTTGTAGTTCTTGATGCCCTCGGAGGACAGGAAGGCGGCCAGCATAAAGATCAGGTTGAAAATAATGGATACACCGATGCGGAGCTGATAGTAATAGTTTCCTACAACATGATTGATATCCGATTTATAGATGTTGATGAAGTAGAAAACATTGAAGAGGATGGCCAGAAGCACAAGGTTTGAGGAAAGCGTGTTTCTGGTGAATCGCATGCGGTCTCTTTCTATCGTGCGGTCATCACTCATGCGGCAACTCCCTTTCCTGCATCAATCAGATGCTGTTCTTTCTTCATCAGACTGAATTTCCAGATTATGTTTGCGACCAGCAGAATGCATGCCAGGATCGCAAGGCAGAACACAAGGTTATGAAGGTCAAACCAGAAGGTGGATTCGGTATAGTAGGTATGTCTGCGGTCACTGAATTTCTTAAGTGCCTCAAAGTCGATTTTCAGGAATTCGTTTTTGAACGCCGCGATCCGGGTGTGTGCCCAGAACGCAACATAGACGTTGGCAATCACGTTTGCTGCTGCTGCAAGAACATTGCCGATGTAATAGCGCCGCCTGGTATGCGTGTTGGTGATAAAAAGCAGAAGGCTCATCAGGATGAGGCCAATGCTGAGATGCAGAAACTGCTTGTTGAAGCCCTGCATGTCATAGTAAATGAAAGCTCCTGCAACGGTATTACGGCGCGTATTCTCCCGGTTGGCTGCGTCTCCAATGGCTGAGTAGAGCGAATCATAGAGATCCGTCATGATGCCCAGCGAATAGATAAAGACGATGACACTGGTAGCCAGCACGAACAGACAGACGGCTTTCTGGATCGTCATCTGCTTTTTATACATAGTGACCCTCCCGCAGTAATGTTAGAGTCACTCTCCCCGGGCCAAGCCCGGGGATGGTGACGAGAATCAGATCAAGTCTGGTTCGGAAATGTGTTTACTTGTCGCTCGGATAAAGCGCACTGTAGTAGTCGAGGAGCTCTTCCCAGGCCATTTCCTTGATGTCAAGGTAGGCAAGGCCGTTCCAGGTGTCCGCAACGGTGCTGGCGGCTTCCTCAGGAGAGGAGAATCCTTCGAAGGTCATGCCCTTGGCGATGATGTCCACCAGGACGTTGACCTGATCATCACCCTTGGCCAGGCTGAACTTGGTGCGCAGCTCGGTGTAGGAGTTGATGGTGTCGTTGTCGGCCTTGGGGGTCGGCAGGACGGTGGGAACGGAGGTGTACCACGGATTCTCGGTGATGGCCAGCTCAGGATGCTTGATGGTGCCAAGACCGATGGCGGTGGAGATGTAACCTGCGCCCTCGCGGCCAGCATCCGATGTGCACTGATATTCGAAAGCCTGGTTCTTCACGAAGGACAGGGTGGAACCGAGGTAGAAACGGGCATAGTTGGTGTAGTTGCCGCTGGCCTTCTCCCAGAGCTCTGCACGGGTGGCATCGGCGATCTCGGGCATTTCGTTGCCGTTGAACATGAAGGTGACGTAGGAACCGTCCGCATTGGTCTTGATGAACGCGTCCGGACCATAGGACATGAGGATCATGCCCTTCGGGCTGTAGGCGTAGTCGATGAGGGCCAGCGCGGCGTTGAGCTTGTCCTTGTTGCCGGCAACACCGGGTGCGGAAATTCCCCAGCCGTCGGTCTTGACGGAACGCCAGGACTCGGTAAAGCGCATGTAAACGCCGTCCTCACTGGTGCCGTCCATCCAGCGGGCCACAGGAACCATCACGGCCATGTACTTCTCGCCGTCCTGGAGCTTGGTCTCGTTGTAGATGGTCTGGGTCTGGTTGTAGTCGTAGTGCATGAAGCCAAGGTCATTCTCGAGGTAGGTGCCGGTGTTTTCCGCTTCGCTGTTGACGAACGCTTCGGAAATCAGGCCCTCTTCCACCAGGTTGTGCATGCGCAGCAGGGCATCATAGGTGGCCTCTTCCTGACGGGCATCGTGCAGATAGCCGTCCTCGCCGACATAGAGGAAATCCTGACGGGATTCAAGACCGCGGATGCCGAAGAGGTGACCGGCGAAACGCATCATGTCGACGCGGCGCTGGTTGTTGTCATCCTCACGGGTGAACAGGCCCTGGATCTTGTCGGTGCCGTTCAGCGTGTTGGCATTGGCCACGACGCAGCGCAGCAGGGCGACCAGCTCGTCAGCGTCCCACGCGGCGTTCTGTCCGATGAACAGGTTGGCGCGCTCGGTGCCGTAGTAGCCGTCATAGGCCTCGTCGATATAGGTGCGGAGCATGTTGACAGCGGTGACGCCGTTTACTTCGCCGGCGGCCAGCGCCTCATTCATCTTGGCCACGATGTTGCCGGCCTTGTCATAGTTCTTGGCAATGGTCTCAACCGCACTGCCGTCCAGCTTGACCACGTCGACATCGACGCTGCCGGAGGTGGGCATATAGGGCTCATAGGCCGCGGCCTTGAGGGTTCCGCACTTCTCGGCGGTGAACTCGCCCTCGCCGTTCAGCAGCTTCTGCACCCAGTCGGTACGCATGAGGGGCATGCGCTCGATGTCGTTGACACCGTCGAAGTAGGGGGAGAAGTAGATGGCACCGGTGGTGGTGTTGCCGGTGATGGACAGGCGGACGATGGGGTTGGCATCGAGATACGCCTTGAAGTTGGGCATCTGATCCAGATACTCGGCGATGTTCACGATGGCGCCGCTCTCGCCGTACTCGGAGAGCTTGGCAGCGGTACCGGAGAGCATGTCCACCTCACCGAGCTGCTCTTTCCAGTAGTCAAACTCGGCGCTGGCGCTGTTGCCCTGGTACTTGTTCTCAAAGGTCACATGCAGAATGTTCTGCAGTTCCACCCAGGTTGGTTTGAGGTCACCGGAGTGATAGGTCTTGCCGTCGGCCAGGGTGATGCCCTCACCGGCGGTCTGATCGTCGAAGAACAGACCGGTCCGTGCGCTGTTATAGCCGGTGGCCATGCGCAGTACCGTTCCGTCCGCATGCTCAAGATCGGCCAGGGCAGCGGAGCCCAGGAGCACGATCATGAGGACGAGCAGCATGGATAGGAATGTCTTATTCATGTGAATCCTCCTTGTGCTAAGCACATTCTATATGTTGAACGGTTTCCCCGAAAGGGAGAACCAGACAACGACTTACTCTTTGACGCCGCCCACGTTGACGCCCTTGGCAAAGTACTTCTGAATGAACGGATAGATGATGAGGATCGGGACGATGGAGCAGACGATCAGCGCGTAGATGACGGAGTCGGAGGCGTACACCTCGTTCCATCCGGCGATGAACTCCGGATCCCGGTACTGCTCCAGCAGTTCACGGATAAAGACCTGAAGCGGCTTCTCGAAGGAGTTGGAAATCATCTGGCGTGCCCAGAAGTAGCCGTTCCAGCGGGAGATGGCAAAGAACAGCGCCACGGTGGCGATGGTGGATTTGCTCATGGGGATGTAGACGGTGCTGAGAACCTGGAACTCGCTGGCGCCGTCCACGATGGCCGCTTCCTCGATTTCCGAGGGGACGCCTTCAAAGGCGTTGCGCAGCAGGATGACGTTCATGGCCTGCATGCCCATGGCGATGACCACCAGCCATTTGTCATCCATGATACCTGCCCCGTTCAACACCGACTTGGTGGCCAGATAGTTGAGGTACTGCGGGACGATGCCGGCAGAGAACCACATGGTGAACACCAGGAAGAAGTTGAAGAACTTGCGGAACAGCAGGCGCTTCTTGGAGAGGGCGTAGGCGCCCAGGATGGAGTAGAACAGCGCCCAGATGGTGCCGTAGAAAGTCAGGAACAGGGTATTGGAATAGGCGTTCCAGAACATGTTGTCCGAGAACATCCGGTGAAAGGCTTCAAACTGGATGTCCTTGGGGAGCAGGACGATTTCGTTGTAGTCCACTGCTTTTGCGCCGCTGATGGAGGCGGATACGGCATAGACGAAGGGATAGAGACAGCCCAGCGCAAAAATGGTGAGCAACGTATAGCTGATAATCTTGAATATCAGCTCCGTAACCTCAAGCTTTCTTTTCATGGCAGCCCCCTATTAATACAGCGATGTGTTGGATGCCTTGCGGGCGATGGTGTTGGCACCGATGACCAGCAGCATCCCGATGACGTTGTTCATCATTTCAGCGGCAGAGGCAATGCCCTTGGCGGCACCCTCAAGACCGTACCGGTTGGCAAAGGTGGAGACGACGTCCGCCGTGATGAAGGTATTGGCGTTGTAAAGAAGGATAACCTTCTCATAGCCGATGTTCAGGAGGGAACCGATTCGGGTGATGAGCATGATGACGATGGTGGAGAGGATGGAGGGCAGAACGACATAGCGCATCTGCGCCATCTTGTTGGCACCGTCAATCTGGGCGGCCTCATAGCTGGTGGGCGAAATGGCGATAATGGCGGCAAAGAACACAATGCTGTCATAGCCGGCGCCCTCCCAGATTCCGCTGATGATGTAAATGGCGCGGAAGAAGCCGGGGTTGTTCAGAAGGCCGGAACGGGCGGTTTCCTGGGAGATGAGGCCGAGATTGGCCAGCGCCTGGGAAACGATGCCCATGTTGGAGGTCTGCGCGCCCTGCTTGACCAGCATCATGACCAGAGAGGTCATAACGACGGTGGACATGAATTTGGGCAGGTAGGTCAGCACCTGATAGACCGAACGCGCGGCGTTGCTGCGAACCTCATTGAAGAACAGAGCCAGGATGATCGGCATCGGGAATCCGAAGCAGAGTCCGTAGAAGCTCAGTACGAAGGTGTTTCTCAGTGCCCGCCAGAATTCGATGGAGAGTGTTCCGGTGCCGGACAACAGAATCTTGAAATTGGAGAAGCCGGAAAACAGCTGGTCCGAAACCGGCAGGACATTGTCTGCTACCTTAAAGCACCCGAGCAGTTCATACATCGGGAAGTAGCGCCAGAACAGAAAGACCAAAAGCATGGGCACCAGCATGACATAGAGCCGCCAGTCCTTGGCGATGGTCAGTCCCACATGCTTCCAGTAATGCTTTTCGACGTCATCTCTGACAATCTGTTCCGGGTTTTCGTGATACGAATTCGTTGCCTGATCGTACACGAGGAAGTCTGATGCAACGGCTTTCATCAATATCCCCCTTTGTTCTTGTCTTCTCTGCTGAGGCGGAGAAGATAGGTTTTTTGGTCCTCGAGCATTCCATCGAGTCTGGCTGCAATCCAGATGATCACACAGGTGAACAGGCTGGATAGTGCATCCGTGGTAAAGAAGTTCAGGCACACATGAGGCGGCGTGCCTGTCACGAGCGCGACAAGCGCCCGTCCCAGCTGCATCAGCAGCTGAATACACAGGGCGTAGAGAATCGTGAGAAGGAGATCCTCCCGGATCCTTTTCAGCCCGAAGTGCCGCAGATAGAAAACGCCCAGCAGCGAAAGCAGATTTCCCGCACAATAAATAAGGAACTGATACGGATTTGCCTTTCCCGCCAGACAGTAGACCAGTCCCCCCAGCACGGCATGGATGCCGGCCCATGTTCCCCAGCGGGCGAGAACGATTCCCACCACGGCGGCAACGGCGGAGACGGTATAAAGCTGTTCCCTGAACCAGCGGTTCCCGGCAAGGATAATCAGGGTTTCTGAAACCGTCAGAATGAGCGCAAAGAAAAACAGGTCCATTCGGCGGTATTGTTTAAAGGTGAGGTGCGGATTCATAATTGCTCGATTCCGGTCGATGAGGTTGGCTCCGCCACATGATGTCGAATGACGGAGACAGAGACAGTGCCAAAAAGACCGCGGGTCTCTTTGCGCACGATTTCGATATATTTCGAACATATTTTATGATTCATTCGGGGTTTCGTACATGTCAAAAACAATTTAAAACATGGACAAAACCGACATTTCTGAAAGAAAAATGCCGGACCATTTCGGAGGGAAAAGGAAAAGCAGACCGCGGGTCGAAATCAGACCGGATTCTGAAAAGACAATGAGAAAACGAATCGGCAACACCACTTGAACGAGACAGGAAGCTTGTCGGTGTCGGTATTTTTCAGGATTTGGGGGATTTTCATGGCCGTTTTCTGATATACTCACTTGATTTGTGCACGCTAAACGGGTATTATACGCCCCTGATAAAAAGCTTTGCTGACAAGGAAACGGAGAAAGTTTACAATCAGGTTTTCTCCCGGAAGCTTTCTCACGATATTCAGCGAGTGGCACTGCGAAAATTGATTATGATTGACAATGCAGGATGCCTGGAGGATCTGAGAGTCCCGCCGGCAAACCATCTGGAGCTGCTAAGCGGAAATAGAGCGGGACAATACAGCATTCGAATCAACGATCAGTATCGCCTGTGCTTTTCAGTCGAAGGAAAAAATGATTTTTGTCATGTTGAAATCGTAGATTATCATTGAGGAACGACAGGCATACGATAAAATAAGGAGTTGTCTTTTTACGCAGTGACAGTTTATCAAAGCCGAGTCAGAACAAAGCAGCTCCAGCGATAGACCAACATCAAAACCGGGAAAGGGGGGAGCAGTATGGTCGATTTTATCTCCGCGCCTACCATAAGCGAAATCCTAAGGGAAGAATTTATGGAGCCGATGAAATTATCTGCCTATCAGCTTGCCAAAGAGATTCACGTTCCTGTTTCCAGAATACAGGCGATCCTTAACGGCAGCAGGAGGATCACTGCTGATACATCGCTGCGCCTGGCGAAGTTCTTCGGTGTATCTGACAGATACTTCCTGGATATGCAGAGTGATCTGGATATCAGGGCACTGAAGTCATCTATCCAGGAGGAGATTGCCAGCATCAACACATTTCAGAAAATCGCTATCTGAGTCCAGCCATAAGTGATTTCCTCTGCGAGTCTCCAGGAGGCGGATGCTTCTATGGGGGCTCTTTTCTTTTACCGTGTACCCCTCGTGGCTCTGTTCTCCATACTTCGCCTCCTAATCATTGCAAAGTGAACGTCAAATAGAGTCCCTTCTTTACTGGGTCTATCCTCCATGAGAGAACATGAAGCTTTCATGCGAACCTGTTCAGGGAGTACCAAACTTTTGTAACTGGCCCATGGAAAAAAGCGGCTTGCAACATGTGAGGCACTTTCGTATAATAAGCACGAATCAGATGACGGAGGATTGAACATGGATATTTCAATCGTACTTGCCAGAGAGTTTAATACAAAGCCGGAGATCGCGGAAACGGTTGCGGCGCTGATTGATGAGGGGAACACCATTCCCTTTATCGCCCGGTACAGGAAAGAACAGACGGGCGAGATGGATGACCAGCAGCTGCGCAATTTCGGCGAGCGGCTTGAATATCTGCGGGGACTGGAAAAGCGCCGGGAGACCATTCTGGGGACCATTGAGGCCCAGGGCAAACTGGATGATACGCTGCGGGCAAAGATTGAGGCGGCGACCACCCTGGCGGTTCTTGAGGACCTGTATCTGCCGTACCGGCCGAAGCGGCGCACCCGCGCCATTATCGCCCGGGAAAAGGGGCTGGAGCCGCTGGCGGAGGCCATTCTGAAGCAGAAGCCCTCAGATGATCCCATGGTCCTTGCCGAGGCGTATGTGAATCCGGAAAATGAAGTTGAAAGCGCGGAGAAGGCACTTTCCATGGCCCGGGACATCATTGCCGAGATGATGGCGGACAATGCGGATGTCCGCTCCGAGCTGCGGGCCTTTGTGCGGCGCACGGGCCAGCTGACCAGCAAGAAGATTGAAAAGAAGGAATCTGCGGCAAAGAAAAAGGCCAAGGCAGCGGCAGAGGAAGAGGACGTTGAGAGCGGCGAGGACGGGATTCAGAATACCCGGCGTACGGCGGACATCTATGCCCAGTATGAGGATTATGCCGAGCCGGCCCTGAAGGCGGCCAATCACCGGATTCTTGCGCTGAACCGGGGTGAAAAGGAGGGCTTCCTCCGGGTGACGGTGGAGGTCAGCGCCCCCAGCGCGGAGCAGATCATTGAGGGACACTATGTGGAAAATGACTGCCCCTCCGGGGAGCAGATCCGTCTGGCGGCCGAGGATTCCTGGGACCGCCTGATCGAGCCCTCCCTTGACCGTGAGCTGATGAATGAGCTGACGGACCGGGCCAACGAGGGCGCCATCCATGTCTTTTCCGACAACTTGCGGCAGCTCCTGATGCAGCCGCCCATTCGCGGACGGGTCACCCTGGGCGTGGATCCGGGATACCAGCATGGCTGCAAGCTGGCGGTGGTGGATGCCTCCGGGCGCGTCCTTGAGACGGGCATTGCGTTCTTTACGCTGCCCGGACAGGAGCGGCGGAAGGAACAGGCCAGGCAGATGATCATCGGCATGTGCCGGCGGCACCATGTAACGGCCATTTCCATCGGCAACGGAACGGCTTCCCGGGAAAGCGAGCAGTTTATCGCCTCCCTTCTGCCGGAACTGCCGGGCGTCTCCTACACCATTGTCAACGAGGCCGGCGCCAGCGTGTGGTCCGCCTCTGAGAATGCGGCCAAGGAACTGCCCCAGTATACGGTACTTGAGCGCGGGGCGATTTCCATTGCGCGGCGCATGCAGGATCCCCTGGCGGAACTGGTCAAGATCGATCCCAAGTCCATTGGCGTCGGCCAGTATCAGCACGATCTCAAGCAGGCGGAGCTGGAGCGGGCGCTGGCGGGCGTCGTGGAGGACTGCGTGTCCTCTGTCGGCGTGGATCTTGAGACAGCCTCCGTGGAACTTTTGCGCCATGTGGCGGGCATTAATGACACCATTGCCCAGAATATTATTGCCTATCGGGATGAAAACGGGTTTGCCTCCCGTACAGACCTTAAAAAGGTCAGCAAACTGGGGCCGAAAGCCTTTGAACAGTGCGCCGGCTTCCTGCGCGTCAGCGGAAAGGAGCCGCTGGATGCCACGGCCGTGCATCCGGAAAGCTATCCGGCAGCCAGGGCGCTTCTCCAGCGCATGGGCATTAATAATGAAGAAATCGGAAGCGGCATTGAGGGATTCTATGCCCGGGTGGAACAGGTCGGCTTTGAAAAGCTGGGACGGGAACTGGAGGTAGGTGTTCCCACGCTGCGGGACATTGCCAAGGAACTGGAGCGGCCCGGACGGGATCCCCGTGATTCACTGCCGGCACCGGTTCTGCGGACGGATGTGCTGAACATGGAGGACCTGAAGCCGGGCATGAAGCTCAAGGGAACGGTCCGCAATGTCACGGACTTTGGCGCCTTTGTGGATATCGGGGTGCATCAGGACGGGCTGGTCCATCTCTCCCAGATGGCGACCCGGTTTATCCGCCATCCCAGCGAAGTGGTAAAAGTCGGCGACATTGTGGATGTGTGGGTCCTGGGCGTGGATCTGCAGCGGCACCGCATTTCGCTGTCCATGGTCGAGGACGGCAATAAAAACGGGAAATCCCAGAACCGGAACGACCGCAGAAATGCGGAGCCGGGCAAAAACAGACGATGATTGGGGACGAAACGGATGAACAGAGATGTGGTGATCATCGGCGCGGGGCCGGCCGGTATTTTTACGGCGCTGGAGATGCTGCGCAGGGGAAGCCGGAAACAGATTACCATTGTGGAAAAAGGTCAGCCGATTGAAAAGCGGAAATGTCCGAAAGCGGCGACAGGATACTGTGTATCCTGTCGTCCTTACTGCCATATCACCACCGGATTTTCCGGCGCAGGGGCGTTCTCGGACGGGAAACTGTCCCTTTCCTGTGAGGTGGGCGGCGATTTCCCGAACCTGGTGGGACACCGGGCGGCTCAGGACCTGATTGATTATACGGATAAAATCTACCTGGAATTTGGCGCGGACCCTCATGTGGAGGGGGTAGGGAATGACCGGGAAGTGCGGGAGATCCGCAAACGGGCCATTCAGGCCGGCCTGAAGCTGGTGGACTGCCCCATTCGCCATCTGGGCACCGAACGGGCTCAGAACCTGTATACCTCCATTCAGCATTACCTGGAAAACAACGGGGTGGAACTGCTGTTTGGCTGGGAGTGCGAGGACCTGATCATTGAAGGAGAGAATTGCCTTGGGGTGCTGCTGCGCTCCGGGAAAGAGGTAAGGGAGATCCGGGCCGGTCATACCGTGGTGGCCACCGGACGGCGCGGAGCCGACTGGCTTGAGCGGCTGTGCGCCGAGCACGGGATTGCCCATCAGCCGGGAACGGTGGATATCGGTGTCCGGGTGGAATGCCGCAACGAGGTGATGGAGGAGGTCAACCGTGTTCTCTACGAGAGCAAGCTGATCGGTTACCCGAAGCCCTTCAAGAACAAGGTGCGCACCTTCTGCCAGAATCCCGGCGGTTTTGTCAGCCAGGAGAATTACGACAACGATCTGGCGGTGGTCAACGGCCATTCGTATAAGGATAAAAAGAGTCCGAACACGAATGTTTCCATTCTCTGTTCGCACAACTTTTCCGTCCCCTTTAATCAGCCGATCGCCTATGCGCAGAAAGTCGGCGAGCTGACTAACATGCTGGCCAACGGCCATATCCTGGTTCAGCGCTTCGGGGACATTCTGGATGGGAAGCGGACCTGGGACCGGGAACTGGCACAGTCCAATGTTCGCCCGACGCTGCCGGATGCGGTGGCGGGGGATATCACGGCGGCCATGCCGTACCGGGCCATGATCAATATCATCAATTTCATCCAGGCGATGGATGTGGTGGTGCCGGGCTTTGCGGCGCCGGAAACGCTGCTGTATTCGCCCGAACTCAAGTTCTATTCCAACCGGGTTAAAATGGATGAAACGCTGACCACCAATGTGCATGGACTGCACTGCCTGGGCGATTCCTCCGGCTGGACACGCGGCCTGATGATGGCCTCGGCCATGGGGGTCATGATGGGACGCGCACTGGCAGAGTAAAACTGCCGGAGCCGCTGCGATGGCGAAGAACTGAAACGTTCGAAGCGGCCTGCAGTGGCGTTGGATTCTGAAAGAGAAAAAACAGGAGCTGCCTGTCAGGGCAGCTCCTGTCTGTGTATCCGGCAAGACGCAGGAAACGGGATTGTCACCAAGGAAAATGGCCCTGCCGCTTTTGGCGGCAGCTAAATCACATCTGGCTATGGTCAATTTGCGCAGGCAAAAGACCGGCAGTGAACTTTTCAAACGCGGAAAAGGCCTGGCTGGAACGCGAAACGGCTTCCTCCGGATGATGGAACAGGGAGGCCAGCTGTGCCGGAAGCGGGTCCAGGAAGGTCAGCAATGTGCCGCTGCAGGGCTGCCGGCACTGCAGACAGGCACTGTGCAGGGCGAAGCGGCCGGAAAGTGCCGGATGCTCTGTTCCGTACAGGTAGTCACCGGCTACCGGGCACCCAAGGCTGGCAAGGTGTACACGGATCTGGTGGGTCCGGCCGGTCTGCAAAGCCAGGCGGACCAGGGCATGGCCGGAGGAGGGCTCGGCATAGAGAACCGTATACGTTGTGACAGCCGGTTTTCCGTCGGGACGGATAATTCGCCGCACACCGGTACCTTCTCTGCCAATGGGCAGGGAGATGACGGCGTGTGGACGGTCCGGAATGCCGTCCGTGACGGCCAGATATTCCCGGACAAACCGGTCGCTGTGCAGATCGCGGGTCAGAACATACTGGGCGTGCTCATGCCTGGCAATGCACAAAAGACCGCTGGTGCCTTTATCTAGCCGGTTCACGGGATGGTAAGGCGTGTCCCGTGAAAGGCCGAGGGCATCTGCCAGATATTCACGCAGTGAGTCGCCCTGTCCGTGCCGGCCGGGAAGGGTGGCCAGCGGCGCCGGCTTCCGGACAATGATCAGGTCTTCGTCCATATAGGCAATCAGGGAGGCGGGGGACCGGGCCGGCGGGGAACCGGGGACATCGGATGAATGGTTATCCGCGGTCTCAGAGGGGAGATGGATGGCAACCTGTTCACCGGCTGAAACGCGGTAACTGACATGACGGGGCGTGCCGTTTACCCGGATGCCCTCCTGCACCTTGAGACGCCGGAACGCATGGGTGCTCAGACCGAAGACTTTCGGGACGAGTGTACGCAGGGGCTGTCCCTGCTCGGCAGCGGTAACGGTGTGAGTAAGTGTACGCATGATTTTCCGTCCGTTTCGTGATTTTGCCGGACCGGGGATTAAGCAGGCATCCTCCGGCTCGGGCCTGCCAAAGAACGGATTGAGAAATTTCTCTGCTTATGATACACTCTGCGTGTTGAAAAGAAAACACTTCGGGGATAATTGCCATTCCCGAATCCGTCTGTTTTACAGAAAGATCATTCGATTTTGCTGGAGAGTGATGATGATGAAAAAGAAAGCAGTTCTGTTCCTTGCTCTGATACTCATCTGGGGAACAGTGTGTCTGGCTTTTGCAGATGAGTACGCGACGGTCACCAACGGGCGTCTGAATCTGAGACAGTATGCGTCCTCGTCAAGTCCCAGTCTGGGACAGTATAAGGGCGGCACGTGGATCCGGATTATCGGTCAGGCGACAAACGGCTGGTATCCGGTGATTGCGCCGGACGGAAAAAACGGCTATATGTATGGAACCTACCTGACGTTTGCCAATACCCGCAGTTACGGAATCGTCAAGTATGCTCAGGGCGGCTATGTCAATCTGCGCAGCGGTCCCTCGCTCAATTACCCGATCGTCACCCAGGTGACCTCCGGCACCAGTGTTTCCATTCTGGATGATTCCTATGAGTGGAATTATGTATCGGTGATGGTATACGGGAACAGCTATCAGGGATACATGCATGATTCCCTGATCAGCCGCAGTTCGGAGACGGCGGTGGTGGTGACGCGCAACGGCGGGAAGGTCAATGTGCGTTCAGGCCCCTCCTTCAGCTATGGCTCCATTGGTTCGCTGCGCTCCGGAACGACGGTCAATGTGCTCCTGAAGGGCACGGACTGGTACTGGGTTTCAGGCGGCGGGCTGACCGGATTCATGTCAACCAGTTATCTCTCCGGAACCGGACGGTCCGCGGGGAATACCGTGACGACGCCCTCCACCTCCTATAAGACGGCGTATGTGAACAATCCCCGAAGCACGCAGATACTGAATCTGCGCGCGGCGGCCTCTCAGAGCAGCCGGTCACTGGGACAGTATAAAAACGGCACCAAAGTCAGGGTGGTTTATAAAGGCAATACCTGGAGCGAGGTCTATGTCGGGACGAAGCACGGATATATGATGACGCGCTATCTGAGCTTCAATGGTTCATACCTGCCGCCCACCACCGTTGCGCCTGCTTCCTATTCGTCCGTTCAGAGCGCTGCACAGCCGGTTTATCAGCAGCCGGTGGTGACGGCCACGCCAGCACCGGTTTATCAGGCACCGGTGATTACCGCCACACCGGCACCGGTCTATCAGCAGCCGGTCATAACCGCAGCACCGCAGCCGGCCGCTCAGACGACAACCGCCTCGGGACAGACAAACTCCAGTACGGCGTCGAATGTAAAAGACATTAAACTGAGCGGAAGCGGGGAGATCCGGGTCTATAATGATTCGGCGATGTCAACGCTGAAAACGACATACAGTGCGGGAAAGACCGGGAAACTGCTCTCCTATGGGGATAAAGTCTGCCTTGTCCTGATCGATAACAGTGTCGGATATGTATCGACCTCAAATATAAGTTATTAGAATTGCCTTATTTTATTTTGAAATCATATACAAAGTGAACAGGAATTGAATTTTGCGGGATTTTTTGAAAAAAGTGGTTGACACAGTGGATCCCATGCGATATAATTCGTCCTGTTCGCGGGGCATTAGCGCAGTTGGTAGCGCACAACACTGGCAGTGTTGGGGTCAGGAGTTCGAATCTCCTATGCTCCACCATAAATGAAAAATCCGAACCTGAGGCCGGCTGGCGAAGGGTTCGGATTTTTTACATTTGATCTGAGGACATTTCCACGATAGGACATAGCCCGAAACAACAACTGGGCTGCGGTGATCGGAACAATGTTCAGGCAAGTTGAAGCTCCTTCATACTTCATGTTGTTTCGTTCGCTGTTTTTGATGAATTCAGAATTTGTACTGATTCTTGCTGGAGTAAAATTAAAAATGGAAAGGGGATGATGAATATGTCGGAAAAAGTGCTGGAGTTTTCCATCTTCTGTATTGAAAATTTGGCTCAGAGAATGGATATGAATCCCAGAGATACGTATGACTTGCTGACGAAGAAAACAGATCTCCTTCGGGAATACATCGTTCCAAGCTATGATGCTTTGCATACGCAGGATAAGGAGTACATCATAGATGACATTCTTAATGCTCTTGAAATGAAAGGAATTGCAGTAGCATGATTCTCTATCATGGATCCACCTCAGCGATAAAGAATCCGGATGTTTTTCATTCCAGAGAGCGGGTGGATTTTGGAAAGGGGTTTTATACAACGCCTCTCTTTGCGCAGGCAAAAAGCTGGGCGGCTTGATTTCTGAGGTATGAAAGACCTAATTTGCAAATTTGCTTCAGAACACAGGCTATGATTGACAAGTATCTGCGATACGAAGGGTGTGAACGTTTATGAAAGCGAATCCGGTACTTCTGCAGATGAAGTATGCCAGAATTGTAAAGGAATATGCAAAACGTACAGGAAAAACCATCGAGGAGGCATTGGATGATTTTTATCATTCGTCTTCCTACGTGTTAATTAAAGAAGGTGTGGCTGACCTGCATTGTATGAGTGAAAGTTATCTGGCTGAGATGCTGGAGGATGAAATGAAACTAAGTACGGAAGAACGGAACAGGAGGCTTGAAGCAGTCGAAGAGACAGGGAGAATGGCATTATAATTAGAAAATGTCGGAGCATAATTGTTCAAATTGGGCTGGAACCTCATCCAAACGATAAGTCGAATGCTTATGATGGAATCGTGCTTTCTTCCTTGATTGATGAAAACTCCATACGTTTACAATGAAATGGCGTTTCACCCCGTAACCCCGGATAATGGTTAGAAGAGACATGGAGCGCAACGGCTGATGGAATCAGACAGATAAAGATAAGAAAGCTTGACAATCTGACACATTTTCTTGATCTGCGCAGGAAAACGCATATAATGAGGCATGCTGTCTGGCAGCAAATGAAGAATGCTGAAAGGAGAATTACCTATGAAAAAACTGATTTCCAGTTTACTGGTCATGATGATGGTTTTCACGATGGTGAGCGCTTTTGCAGAGCCGGTTGAGAAAACCAACGTACTGAATGCGTTTCTGAAAGAAACCGATTTTGCCAAACAGGATATTGCCCTGCAGGCTCAGGAAGGCGACAAGGTTTCCGATGTCGTTATCCGTACGGAGGGAAATAACGTCCACCTGGTTGCCCGCAATGACGGGACCGAGGCGAGCCACATTCAGCTGACCCCCAAGGAAGTGTATGTGGATGCCGATGGTTCGGTAACAAAGCTGCCGTATGCGGCGGTTGTCACCGTGATTAAAGACATTGTCACCGAGCTGGATGAAATTGTGAACGATGCGGTGAAGAGCATTCCTGCAGAGGCGGTTCCGACCGAGGCTGAACTGAAAGCGGCTGCCGCGAAGGCGGCCGTGCTGGCTTCCATGGCCGCTCAGCAGGCGGAGGCCGATGAGGCTACCCTGCTCTTTGCAGCAGTTGATTTTGCCAGCTATTTCAAGCCGGAATATATTCTTGATACAAAAAAAGTGGACGGTGCGCTTGAGGTAAAGCTGCGCAGCGAAGCCTATGCGACGGCACTGGGCGAGGCTGTGGATGCGATGATGACGAATCCTGCTCTGGCTGAGCTGATCGATCGTCAGGCTGTACTCAAGGGCGGCGCGACCTTTGCTGAACTCCAGAAGAGCTGGGTCGCGAACCGTGAGGAGATCCTGGAAGCCGTCCGTACCATGGAGAAAACAGAAAAGGTTGAGGAAAACGGCCACTATCAGTCTCACTTCCAGATTGGCGAGGAGACCGCGGAGACCGGTATCCTGGTCTGCGATGCGGATGCCTGGTTCGATGTAGAGGACATGGAATGCGAGATCAGCGTCACGATGGGACTTAAGGACGAGGATCCGGTTGTCGTGTATGAAATGGCAGGAGCGTTGGATTCCTTCCGGGAGAAGATGACCGTTGCAGATGCCGTGGCTGAGGTGCGTTATGATCTCGAAAACGGCAGGATCAACAACTGCAAAATCAACGTGGACCTGGATGAGGATGATTATCTGAAGGCTGACTTTGGCAGGGATTATCTGTATGTGAAGGGACCGAAGGGCGGCATCAGCACCTCTGTTCGGGAAACCTGGACAGGCAAGATCCGTTATGAGGTGTACTTTGAAAATGCCGCTGGCGACGAGTTCACGATGACGGTTGATTTCTATGAGGATGATGACAGCCTGGTCTGCGAGCTGACGGGCAGCGAATCGGATGATTCCCTGATGTTCAAACTCAGCAGGATTGACAAGGTTGCCATCAAGGATCTGAGCACGGCGGAGAAGATCGACGAGATCACCGCTGAGCAGATCGAGGCCGAAATTGTAAAGGTCCTGAATATGATGGCTCCGGCAAAGGCTGCCGCTCCTGAAGCAGGAAAATAACGGAATAAGAATCCGCCCGTTTCTTCGCGTGAAGAAGCCGGGCGGATTTTTTGTGCCGGGAGATCGGACTGTCGGGTCAGCGATCCGCGCCGCCGGGAACGGCATGGATGGGGAACGGTTCCGGATGCCACAGGTCATGGCCGATCAGGTAGGCTTTTGACTGAATCAGTGCGGAGGATTCCTTTACCTCTGCCACAACCGGACAATCATGGGACCGGGCCATGTTCAGATAGCGCATGAGATCAAGTCCGCCGGCGCCGAAGGCAAGATGGTTGGATCGGAGACTGCAGTCGTGGATGTGGAAATGCCGCAGCTTTTCCGCATGGGTGAGAATGAACTGTTCATCGCCGCCGCCGGCCTTGTAATTGTGGCCGATGTCAAAGGTGAGGCCAAAGTGTTCTGATTCCAGCAGGAGGTCGATGGCCTCCTGCTGAAAGGGAAGGAAGCCGGTGGTATTTTCGATGCAGGTGAGGATAGTTGTGCCCTCAAGGAGGGTGTCGGCAAAGTTCCGGAAGTCCCGGACGAGATCCAGATAGGCGGGCCGGAGATGCGCGTACAGGTACTTTTTTTCCCCGCTGATGGAGGAATAGGTGCCGGACAGCAGGTGCATGGTCATGAGCGGGATATCCAGTTCCCTGGCCATCTCTGCCGCAAACCGGTAATTCTCAAGGTGCGCCTGCCGTATTTCGGGGGAAAATTCAAACGGATTGAACTGATCGTGCAGATGAATGGTGAGACCGATGCCGGTCTCTTTTTTTAGTTTCCGGAGCTGCCGGGCGGAAAGGGTGCCCTGCTGAAACCAGGGAAAGGTCATGTTCATTTCCATAAAGGCAAATCCCTGTTCCGCACAGAAATGAGCCAGATCACCGGCATCTGAACGTTCCATGAGGGTTGGAATTCCGTAGATCATTGAGAATGCTCCATTCCGGGAACCGGCCGATGACCGGTTCCTGCGGTTTTACTGAATTGAAATGCGGCCGCTGGCCAGCAGCTGACCGGAAAGACGGCTGAAGAGCAGAATTCCCGCGCCGGAAATGCTGAAACGGATTTTCTGATCGGTCTCATAGTCAATGGCTCCGAAGACCACGGAGGAAAGGATCTGACCGGCGATCTTGATCTTGACCGTGGTTTCCATGCCGGCGGGCAGGGTGGAATAGGCCTGCCCCTCCAGATCGCCGTGATCGGAAATGGGCAGGAATTCCGGACGGATGCCCAGGGCCGTGTCACCGGCAAGGTCAAACGGGGCATTTGCCTGAAAGACGGCTTTGTGGCCAAGGAGCGTGAGTTCAGCGGTGGTGTCGCTGGTCTTTTTGGCGGTGGTCTCAATGATGTTCATCGCCGGGTTGCCCACAAAGTCAGCGACAAACAGATTGGCCGGGCTGTTGTAGACGGTGAGCGGCGGGGCGTACTGCTGCAGTTTGCCCTCGTTCATCAAGCAGATCTTCGTGGAAAGCGTCATGGCCTCCAGCTGGTCGTGGGTGACGTAGACGAAGGTGGATTTCATGTCCCGGTGCAGACGCTTCAGCTCGGTGCGCATTTCCCCGCGCAGCTTGGCATCCAGGTTGGACAGCGGTTCATCCATCAGGAGGACCCGAGGCCGGGGCGCAAGGGTTCGGGCGATGGCCACACGCTGCTGCTGTCCGCCGGAAAGCTCTGCCGGATAGCGTTTGGCAAACGGCTCGATCTGCATGATGCTGAGCATTTCATCCACCCGGGCCTGGATGTCACTTTTCTTCCATTTCAGGGTTTCAAGACCGAAAGCGATATTCTGGACGACGGTCATGTGGGGCCAGAGGGCATAGTTCTGGAAAAGAAAGCCGACCTCGCGCCTGGCAGCGGGAACATTGATATTTTTCTCGCTGCTGAACATGAGCTTGTCATCAAACCGGATTTCGCCCCAGGTGGGGGTCTCAAGGCCGGCGATCATGCGCAGCGTCGTGGTTTTCCCGCAGCCGGATGAGCCCAGCAGGGTGATGAAGGAACCGTCTTCAATGTCAAGGCTCAGGTTGTCAACGGCGGTGAACTTTCCCCATTGTTTGGTGACATTGGTCAATGTGATTCTGGGCATATCAGTTTCCTCCTACGCCTTTGTCGATGGATGCGCCGGTCAGTTTGTTGATGATAAAATTGACAAGCAGGACAATGATGACGATCAGCAGGTTGATGCCGTTGGACATCTGGGAAACCGCCTTTTCATCAAAGTACGAGAGCAGCGTTGTAATGAGGGTGCCGCTGGTGGTCAGCAGGATGAACAGGGACAGTTCACGCATACAGGAGACAAAGGGCAGCAGATAGCCGCTGATAAACGAAGATTTCTGGATGGGGAACAGAATCCGGAGCATCCGCCGGGGCCAGCTGGCGCCGACGATCATGGCGGCCTCCTCGATTTCCCCGGAGAGCTGCATCATGGCGTTGGTTCCGCTGCGGCTGGCAAAGGGGAGATACTTGATGGAGCCCACGAGGATCAGGAGCAGCAGGGTTCCCCGCAGGAAAGTCAGCCTGGAGGCGACGGCCAGGAAGATGGCGCCAAAGGCCATGGAGGGGACCAGATAGGGGAAGAAGGCCAGACCGGAAACCAGGGAGGCCAGTTTGGTGCCGCGCTTGCGGGCGACGGCATAGCCGATCAGGACGCCGCAGGTGCCCACAATCAGGGAAACGATCAGCGAAAGCCGGAAGCTGCCGCCAAGGGCAGACCAGATGCTTTTGTTGAAGAGAATGCCGTTGCCGACATTGACCGCATACCCGCCGATATTCTCCCGGCTGAGCCAGTACCGCAGGGTCAGATGGGAGTAATCGCCCTGGGTTTCGCAAAGGGACTCGAGCGCAAAGGAGATGATGGGGAAAACGGAGATCAGGAAAAGCAGGATGACCAGAAAGACGGTAACGATGAGGTTGGCTTTTCCCATATGGATGTAGGACACCTGGCCGGATTTTCCGGTAACGGTGGTAAAGGATTTGCGTTTCCCGGTAAACCGCTGATTAATGCCCAGCAGAAGGACACCGAACAGGATCAGGACGATGGTCATGACAAAGGCCTGCCCGGAATAGGTGGAATTGTACAGCGAGTTGAGCCGGGTGGAGAGGACGAAAAAGTTGCCGGGCGAGCCCACAAATACCGGAACGGCATAGGAAGCCATGGTGCTGGAGAAGACCAGCAGGACGGTGGAAAACAGGGCAGGCATGACGATGGGAAGGGTGATTTTCAGCAGAATCCTCAGCCGGTCTGCCTGCAGAATGGTGGCCGCCTCCTCCAGGTTGGCATCCATGTTGCGCAGGGTTCCGCCGATGAGAATGTAGGCAAACGGCGCATAGTGGATGCCCATGACGATGGAGCAGGGGAAAATGCCGTAGACAAACCAGGGGGGAACGCAGAGGCCGGTCAGGCTTTCCAGCATTCCGACGACGCCCGTTCCCACGCCGGAGTTGGCAAAGACGTTTTTCCAGACAAGGGCCAGGGTCCAGGAGGGCATGATGTAGGGAAAGATAAAGACAGAGGAGAAGAACGGCTTGCAGTAGATGTCCGTCCGGGTAATCAGAAAGGCCACGGTTCCGCCCAGCAAAATGGCAATAACGGAGGCAAGGGCGGACATGCAGAGGCTGTTAAAGAGGGGATTCCAGAAATAGGAGGCGCTGTATTCGGCGGTATAGGCATTGCCCAGCAGCATCCTGAAATTGAGCAGCGACAGATCTCCCGGCTTCAGCTTGAGACCGAAGAGGGAATTGTACATCATGGAATCCATTTTCCCAACGGTCAGGGCCTGATGGAGGACCGAGTACATGGGATAGATCGTCAGGACAAGCAGCAGGACAGCGAAAAACACGATCAATACGTTGGCCTGAACAGAGAAAAAGCTTTTGAGCCGGTACAGAAAATGGCCGGATTTTTTCTGCCCGTCGTTTTTGTTCTTTTCCATGCTAGATCACCTTTTCATCACAGGTGAAAATGCGGAGAGCAAAGACTCACCTGCTCTCCGCATTCCGTACTGAGTTACTTGCTGGCACACCACTGGGCAATCTGCGTATAGGCCAGGGCGTAAACCGACTGGATATGCGCCGAATCCTCGATGACCGCACAATTCTGCCAGTAGGACAGGGGCTCATCACCGAAGCTCCTGGCATTTTCGCTGATGCCCACGGAGCTGTTGGCCGAATAGGAACCCATATCCTTGCCGAACACGTTCTGATACCCTTCCTCAGACATCAGGTAATTGATGTACAGGCAGGCGGTATAGGGGTATTTGGCGTTGGAGGCGACCATGATGTAGATGGGATAGAGCAGGCCGGCAAACCCTTCGATGTCATCCTTGGCGCAGATGGAGATGTTGGTGGCATCCACGGAGCGCAGCTTGGAGAAGACGAACAGGCCTGCAGAGCCCGGGGCACCGCCGGCGATGTCAGCGGCAATGGTGCTGTCCTTGGAGATAAAGGTGCAGTTCATCAGGAACTTGTAGATCCACTCATACGAGATGTTGGCAAAATCGCCGGAGGGGGCATAATCCTTGCCGTAATAACTCTTGTAAGCCTCCGTCAGTTTCTGCTGCCACTTTTCGCTGGTCAGGGAGATCAGGAAATTCATGCTGGTCTTCTCGTCCATCGGGTTCTTGAACTCGAGTCCCTTGAATTCCGGCTCGGTGAACTGCCAGACGTTGGTAAAGCGCTTCATATCCTTCTGGCCGCCGTTGTTATAGAAAAAGAGGCGGGTGAAGTAGGCGCAGACCAGCGGATTCTGGTCGGATTCCAGGATGTCGGCCTTGACGGCATCCGGCACATAGTTTTCAAGCCAGCCGCTGGCAATGGCGTTGTTAATGAGCATGAAGCTGTCCTGGGTCAGAACGACGTCGGGGCCGTAGATGCCCTTGCCGGTTTCGTTTTCCAGCAGCTCATAGATCTGGCTGTCGTTGGGGTTGCTGGCCACGATCTTGATCCCGGTCTTTTCGGTAAAGGTTTCCTCGTTGACACGGGAGGTGGTGCCGTAGATGTGCAGCTCGTTGCTGCCGATTTCGGCCTGGGCCTTGGCGAGCAG
>DGWH01000076.1 GCA_002395225.1 Christensenella sp. UBA4263 | reverse complement strand
TCGCAGCAGAATCAATCACGTACATTCCGTCGCTTCCCTGTACCAAGTGCTTCATGACCATTTCTGCTGCCGGTGAGCGACAGATATTCCCGTGGCACACAAATAAAATCTTAATCATAGGCCTCCAATGCCTCCCGGCGGCTCGTTTTGCCGCGATCTGCAAGCTGGAAAAATCATCCGTTTCTGCCGGAAATCCGGATTAACCCGGCAATTCGCGGCACTGAACGATCATCAAACGGCTGTAGAAAATCGGAGGTTCTACGACCGTATATAGTTCGGCGGCAAATGAACAAAAATACGTTCCGAGGATACAAACCGCCTTTCAGAGTTTACCATATCGGAGGCGTTTTTTCCACAGAGAAAAGCCTTCAGGCTTCCGCACACGGAATATCCGCATTCCAGCCAAAAGCAAAAAAACCGGCGCTTCCGCACAAAAAGGCAGGATCCACCCTCCATGGAATCGTCTGAAATGGTTCATGACAAAAAAATAAAGCCAGAGGCCGTATAGGACACTCTGGCATCCAACATGCAGAGTATATCTCAAAGTCTTTCCTTTGGCAATTTTTTGAATTTCCCCTGGAGTTACAACTGGGGTGAATGGCAAACGTAACGGGCACAGGTCAGGCGGCCGCGTGCCCGTAAGTCTTCCCGTCTGAAAAACTCCCTGGTGATCTTTTCGTTCAGCCGAATTGACACGCCTTTGTCATTGTGGTATAGTACCGGGCGCAGGGGAGCTTGTATGGACAGGCTGAGAGGAAGCAATCTGTTTCGACCCTTTAACCTGATGCGGGTAATGCCGCCGTAGGAAGATGGATGCATGCTTTTTTACGGAGTATTCCCGCTTTGGGGATACTCCTTTTTTTCAGGAGGAAAATGTGTTAAGTGAAGTCATTGCCCAGATCCGGCAGAAAAAACCGCTCATCCATTGCATCAACAATCACGTGACATCCAATGATTGCGCCAATATTCTTCTGGCATGCGGCGGATCCGCCATCATGGCAGATGACCCCGACGAGGTGGCGGAGGTCACGGCCATGTGCGACGGGCTGGTGCTGAACATGGGAACGCCCAGTCCCCGCAAGCTGGAGGCCCTGCTGAAAGCCGGCAAAGAAGCCAACCGGCTGGGACATCCGGTTGTTCTGGATCCCGTGGGGGTAGGCAGCTCTTCCATGCGAAAAGCCGCGGGGGCAACGCTGCTTGACCAAGTTCGCTTTGCGGCCATCCGTGCCAATGCTGCGGAGATCGCCACCCTGGTCCGCGGAACTGCCGCTCATCGTGGGGTCGATACGGATTTGGAGGAAGCCTCGGTCGATGCGGTCAAAACGCTGGCCAAATGGCTGTCTCTTGAAACCGGTGCCGTCGTCATCGCAACCGGCGATACCGACATTGTGACGGATGGAAAGACCCTGTACCGGGTTCACAACGGCCACCCCATGATGAAAACTGTCACCGGTTCTGGCTGTCAGTTGTCCGCGCTCCTTGGCGCCTGTATCACGGCCAATCCCGAACTGCCCCTGGAGGCAGCTCTCGCTGCTGTGTGTGCCATGGGACTGGCGGGGCAGATCGCCCACGGGCGACTCCTGCCCCTGGACGGCAATGCCAGCTACCGAAATTATATCATCGATGCCATCTGCAATCTGACCCCGGAAGCGTTGGAGAAGGGAGCACAATATGAAATGGACAGCTGAACAGCTGCGTCTCTATGCCGTCACGGACAGGAGCTGGCTGCGAGGAAAAACGCTGCTGGAACAGGTCGAGCAGGCCCTCCACGGCGGCGCCACCATGGTGCAGCTTCGGGAAAAGGAACTGGATGAAACTTCCTTTCTAGATGAGGCCCTCCAAATGGCGAAGCTCTGCCATCGTTACGGCGTACCGCTTCTGATCAACGACAACGTGGAAATCGCCCGCCTCAGCGGTGCGGACGGCGTACACGTCGGTCAGGATGACATGGAGGCTGCTTCGGTCCGCGGCCTGCTCGGACCGGATATGATCGTGGGCGTAACGGCAAAGACCGTGGAGCAGGCGCTGCGTGCACAGGACGCCGGCGCAGATTATCTGGGCAGCGGCGCAGTTTTCGGTTCCGCCACAAAACGCAACGCAAAGCCCATGACCATGGAACAGCTCCGCGACATCTGCGATGCTGTATCCATCCCGGTAGTGGCCATCGGCGGGATCAACAGAAACAATCTTTCGGAACTGACCGGCACGGGTATTGCAGGCGTTGCCGTGATATCCGGCATCTTTGCCGCCGGGGATATTGAACAGGAATGTCGACTTCTGCGCAGCATCGCGGAGAAGGTCGTCGCAGCAAAATGACTCAATCTGCCTTATGCATTTGAGAATCCATTCAGGAAGGAGGCACATTGCTCGCAAGAGCCCGCCGGAGGGGGAGCGCCCTGCGGTGTGAAAACAGCGATGGGAAGCCGTGTTCCGGCGTGAGAGGAGACCATGAAGTCTCGACCGCCCAGCAGACCCGTCAGGATCATGCTGTTCCCGTGAGGGAGGCTGTTTTTTTGTGCTTTGCCGCCCTCGTACGTTACGAACAAGGAGCGGCCCTGTCGCGTAGCGACAGTTAGTCAAATTCAGGCCTCAAGACAAAGCAGCTCCGGCATATGACAACTGTGAGGCCTGCAAAGGAGGAATCTCAAATGAAACACAATCAGAATCAGACCCTTCGCCTGGCGGTCGCGGGCATTTTCGTCGCCGTGGCCGTTGTTGGCAGCATGTTTTCTTTCCCTGCCTTCGGCAGCAAATGCTCGCCGGTCCAGCACATGGTCAACGTCATATGCGGCGTTCTTCTCGGTCCCTGGTACGCCTGTGGTGTCGGCTTCCTGGCCGCACTCATCCGCAATCTGTTCGGCCTTGGCAGTTTGCTGGCCTTTCCCGGCAGCATGTGCGGTTCCCTGCTGTGCGGTCTGGTCTGGAAATATACAAAAAAGCTGCTGCCCACCCTGGCCGGGGAAATCTTCGGCACCGGCATCATCGGCGGACTGCTGGCCTATCCCATCGCCATCGCATTCATGGGCGTTTCTGCCGCCAGCGTCGGCTTTACGGCATACGTTGTTCCGTTCCTGATTTCCACGGTCGTCGGATCCATCATTGCGGGAGCCATCATCTTCGCTCTGCAGAGGAATGGAACCCTGCGCACCATGATCAATCGGCTCAGCTAAAGGAAGCGCTGCTCCCGGCTGTGAATCGTCCTCAGCCGGGAGTTTCTCTCTGTCCTCTGAAAATGCAGAGGCAGGACTTCATGATTCGGAGAATGATTTTTGATCTGGATGGTCCCCTGCCTAATTCCATGTTTGTCCGGAATCCGGCAGGCGGGCCGCCCTTCCTTCTGTCAGCAAGACGCCGGCGGGAGAACCTGCCGGAAAAGATACGCATCTGTATTGCTGTATGGCGGCCCGCTGTCCAGTGGAAGCAGCCCTAGCCAGATGTGAAAAGACCGCTTCTTTTCCGGAACTGTGCCTGTGCGGAGGTCGGCACCGATTTGCCGTCATCCCTTGGCGGCTAAATGCGTGGCAGGCCATTCAGACCGCCAAAGCAGATGGCTTTCTGGCATCTGCGGTATACGATTCCCAAAAGACCCTGGGGCGCACAAATTCATTATCCTATGTGCGCCCAACTTAAGCCTTTCAACCGTACACTTCGACTATTTTGGAAGTTTGCTTCGGCCAGACAGGCCGACAGCTTCAAGCGGCAGACCGGGGGCACCACTCTCTGCCGCTTTATAAAAGGAATGCTGGAAAACGAAAGGAGCATCACCATGAGTGTGAAAATGAAAACAGCATTATCCATCGCTGGCAGCGATTCCAGCGGAGGCGCCGGTATTCAGGCAGACATGAAGACGATGTCGGCCCATGGCATCTATGCCATGACAGCCATCACCGCCCTGACTGCACAGAACACAACCGGCGTCACAGGTATCCTGGAGGCAACCCCTGAGTTTTTAGCCCAACAGCTGGACGCCGTGTTTACAGATATTTTTCCGGACGCGGTGAAGATCGGCATGGTCTCCAGCGCCCCGCTGATTCGCGTCATCGCCGAAAAACTGAGACAGTACCAGGCCAGGCACATCGTCGTCGATCCGGTGATGGTGGCCACCTCCGGCTCCAGACTTATTCAGGATGAAGCCGTGGAAACCCTCAAGCAGGAGCTGCTCCCGCTGGCAGAGGTGATTACGCCCAATATTCCGGAGGCGGAAGTGCTTTCCGGCATGAAAATCAGCAATGCAAGCGACATGGAAAAGGCAGCGAGGCACATCGCTGAAGCCTGTTCCTGCGCTGTACTGCTCAAGGGTGGCCATGACCTGAATGACGCCAATGATCTGCTGGTTCAAAACGGCGAAGTCCTGTGGTTCTATGGCAAGCGCATCAACAATCCGAATACCCACGGAACCGGCTGCACGCTCTCCAGTGCCATTGCCTCCAATCTGGCCCGCGGCATGGAACTGAAGGACGCGGTCAGGTGGGCGAAAGCGTATATTTCCGGCGCTCTGGCGGCAATGCTGGATCTTGGAAAAGGCCGCGGTCCCATGAACCATCTGTTTGATCTGAAAAGCGAGTACATCAGGGAGGGAGAAGAATGAACCTCTCTGTTTCTGACAGGCTGCATGCGGCAGCCGCCCCCATCTGGGAAAAATGTCTCCGTCATCCCTTTGTCACCGGCATCGGGGACGGAACACTGGACGTGGAGAAGTTCAGGTTTTTCATGCTCCAGGACTATCTCTACCTGTTCGACTATGCGAAAGTATTTGCCCTGGGCGTGGTCAAGGCCAGGGATCCCCGGCTGATGCGCCTCTTCGCCAGGAATGTGGATGCCGTGCTGGGCGGCGAGATGAATATTCACCGTGCCTATATGAAGCGTCTTGGCATCACGGAGGAACAGGTCTTAGCGGTTCAGCCCGCCCTTGACAACCTTTCCTACACCCATTACATGCTCTCTGTGGCCAGCGCCGGGACCCCGATGGAGATCATCGCGTCCATTCTCGCCTGTTCCTGGAGCTATGCGGAAATCGGGAAAACCCTGGCGAAAATTCCGGGCGCCATCGATCATCCCTTCTACGGCGAATGGATTCGGGGATATGCGGGTGAAGAATACGCCGCGACCAACGATGACCTGATTCACCTGATGAATGAGCTGACAAAGGACGCATCAAAAGAGCAGCTTGAGCACCTGTGCGACATCTTTGTCAACTGCAGCCGCTATGAGCTGGGATTCTGGCAGATGTCCTGGGAAATGCGCCTATGAATGTACTAACGTTTGACCATGTGTCCTGCCGGTATCCGGGGCAGGGCACCGACATCGTTGACCGTCTGTCCTTTGAGGTAAAGCCCGGCTCGTTTCACTGTATTCTGGGCGTAAGCGGCTGCGGCAAGAGCACCCTCTTCCGCATGATCAGCGGTCTCATGTCCCCTGAAAAGGGCAGCATCTATGTGAACGGGAAGCCTGTTTGCGGCCATGGATCTTATTGCGGATACATGCCTCAGAAGGATATGCTGTTTCCCTGGCGCAGCGTGGGCGAAAACCTCGCACTGCCGCTGGAAATTCAGCGAAAGCTCGGCAAAAAAGAACAGCGGCAGCAGGTTGAAGCCGCTCTGGCGGAGGTAGGGCTTGCCGGATGCGCGGACAAACGCCCGGATGAACTCTCCGGCGGCATGCGCCAGCGGGCCGCCTTTGCGCGTACCATGCTGACCGGCAGCGACCTGCTTTTGCTGGATGAACCCTTCTCCGCCCTTGATTTCCTGACCCGCATTTCCATGCAGGAATGGCTTCTGGCGCAGTGGCGGAAGACGGACAAAACGATCCTCTTCATCACTCACGATGTGGAGGAAGCCCTGTTTCTTTCCTCCAGCGTGCTGGTGGTTGAACATACGCCCATCCGGGCTCTGCGGGAGATTCCTGTTCCCATGGATTTTCCCCGCAGCCGGAAAGATCTTGCGCGTCCTGAGATCATTGATCTGCGCGAGGAGCTGATTGGCATGCTCAGAAAGCAGGTGGCGGAATGAAAAAAGCAAACCGGGGCAATCTGCCCGCCATGATCCTGCTGTTTTTTCTGATGGTTCTCTGGCAGCTGGGGGCGATGAAGATCAACGCGGCCTACATCCTGCCCTCTCCGCTGCAAATTCTATCCAGACTTTGGGAACTGCGCCAGGTTCTTTTCACCGTCCATCTGCCTGCAACCATGGGGGTCACCGCCCTGGGGCTGGCAATATCTGTCGTGCTTGGCGTCCTCCTGGCGCTGGTAATGGACGCCAGCCCCCTGTGCCGGAAGACCCTGTATCCCCTGGTGGTCGCTTCCCAGACCATTCCCACCACTGCGATTGCCCCGCTGTTTGTTCTATGGTTCGGCTATGGCATCTGGAGCAAGGTGCTGGTCACCGTGCTCATTACCTTCTTTCCCATCACCATCACTGTCTATGACGGTCTGCAGTCCGCGCGCATTGAAATGGCAGAGCTGCTGCTGAGCTATGGTGCCACCGGACGGGACGTGTTTTTCAAAATCAAGGTGCCGTGTACGCTGCCTTACTTTTTCTCAGCGATCAAGATGGCCGTTCCACTGAGCATTATCGGTGCGGCCATTGGCGAATGGCTTGGCGCACAGAGCGGACTGGGTTACTTTTCCCGCCGCATGATGACTCAGCTGGACGGAGCGGGCGTTTTCGCCCCGATTGTGCTCCTGTCTGCGGTTGCGATGCTCGCCGTTGCGGTCATTTCTGTGGTTGAAAAAAAGGTCGTGCGTTGGCGCGGCGAGATTTAAAGGATTGACCCTGTCGCAAAGCGACAATTAGACAAATCCAGGCCTCATGGAATTGCTGTTCTGGCAAATGACAAGTGTGAGGCCTGCAAAGGAGACGCGATAAATGAAACATCTATTTGCATTCCTTCTGGCATGCAGCCTCCTGGTCGCAGGCTGCGGCGCTGCCGAAGAGAAGGAACTCAGAGAACTTGACGTGGTCCTCGACTGGTACCCCAACGCCCTCCATGCATTCATGTATGTGGCCATGGAAAAGGGCTATTATGCAGATGAAGGGCTGAAAGTAAACATACGCTTTCCCTCCAATTCCAACGACGCCATCTCCCTGGTTGCCGCGGGCCGTGCTGACATAGGCCTGTACTATCAGCAGGACATCATTCAGGTTCGTTCCCGACAGCACGTTCCAGTGAAGTCTATCGGTGCAGTGGTTCAGGCGCCGCTGAACATCGTGCTGTCTCTGGCCAAGGAGTCGATCACATCGCCCAGGGATCTGGTGGGCAAAACCATCGGGTATGCGGGCACGGAACTTTCCGAGGCCCTCATTCGCAGCATCATGGAAAATGTCGGCGCGGATTACAGCGACGTCACCATGATTGATGTGGGCTTTGACCTGATGAGCTCCATGACCACCGGCAATGTGAATGCTACCATCGGCTGCCTGGTAAACCATGAGGTACCCCAGATGGAAGAAGAGGGCTTCTCCGTCAACTGGTTTGAGCTGGATGATTATGGTGTTCCCACTTACTATGAGGGTGTTTTCCTCGCCAGCGACAGCATGATTGCCAACGATCCTGAAACCCTGTCCGGTTTCCTGCGTGCCTCTGCCAGGGGATTTAATGACATGAAAGCTGATCCTGAGGAAGCGCTGCGTATTCTGCTTGCCAACCAGAGCGCAGAGAACTTCCCTCTTAGCGAAACCGTCGAGCGCAAGAGCATGGCGACTCTGCTGCCGCTGATGGAAACCACGGACGCTCCCTTTCTCAGCCAGTCCGATGTCTGCTGGCAGAAAAACATCGACTGGATGCGTTCCAAAGGCCTCATCACAGAAGACGTCAGCGTGGATGATGTCCGGGTAAACCTGGAATACTGAAAAAGCCCGGCGCGCAAAGAAGCTGATACGGCGAATCGGAGCACGATCACAGGCGGAGCCGATATTGGCTCAGGCCTCCCGAAAAGTCAGCCGTGACAGTCCATTTCCCCAGACTGTATCTGTTCATCTGTCTGCATGCAACATGCAGACAGATTTTTCTTTCCTGCCAAAGTGCCCGAACAATCACTCAATATGCGGAGCACATAACTTCCTGATTTCATGATTCGAAATCGGGCAGGCAGCTCCGGGTTTGACCGCCCGCACCGCTCGTGCGTACGGATCGCGTACACAGCGGTTCGGGCTTTTGAGGGCATCGGTTTGTCCTCTGGTTTCCGGAGTTCCTCCGTGAACAAAGATCGTGGCCTGATTCCTGATCATTCGGAGAGTGGAAGCGCTCCCGGTCCCGGCTCTCCCCGGCATTGCCAGAGCCGCCCGCGTTTTATTCGCTGATTCACGCCGGCAGTTATTCCGCCTTTGTTTCAATCTTGAACTGTGTTTCGTACAGTTCCTGATAGGTCCCCCCGGCCTGAACGAGCTCCTGATGCTGTCCCCGTTCAACAATTTCTCCGTCCCGGACCACCAGGATCTCATCTGCCGCCAGAATGGTAGACAGACGATGGGCGATCAGAATGCTCGTCCGGCTTTCAATCAGCGGATTGATCGCCTCCTGAATCAGATTTTCCGAAATCGAATCCAGAGCAGAGGTTGCCTCGTCAAAGATCAGCAGTGCCGGATCCTTCAGCAACACCCGGGCAATGGAAATCCGCTGCTTTTCCCCTCCGGAGAGTTTCAGTCCCCGATTGCCTACCATGGTATCCAGTCCATCCGGCTGACGGGTAATGAATTCCCAGATATTTGCCTTCCGGCACGCCTCGATCATCTGCTTCTCCGTGGCATCCGGCCGCGCATAAAGCAGATTATCCCGGATGGTACCATTGAACAGGTAGGTTTCCTGGGTCACCACCCCGATTTGTTTCCGCAGTTCGCTCAGCTTCTGCTCCCGCACATCGACGCCATCGAACAGTACCCGGCCTTCCTGCACATCCCACAGCCGGGGAACCAGGTTCACAATAGTACTCTTTCCGCTGCCGCTGGGTCCGACAATAGCCACACTGTCCCCGCTCTTCAGCTTAAAGGAAACATCCTTCAGGATTGGCCTGTCTTTCGTATAGGCAAAAGATACATGTTCAAAGCTGACTTCGCCCAGATGCTGTGCCGGTGTCACCGGATGAACCGGATCATCTATCTCCACCGGCATGTCGAAGTATTCAAAAATCCGCGTAAACATCGCCATTGCCCGGATCCATTCCGCCTGCATGTTCAGCAGATTGTTTACTGGACCGTACATCCGCCCCAGGAGGGCCACCAGTACCGTGATATCACCAACCGAAAGGTCTGAATTGTACCGCATGATCAGGAGACCGCCCACCAGGTACAGCAGCATCGGCCCTATGCTTGTCAATGTGCTCAGCACAACGAAAAACCACCGTCCGGCCATCCGCTCCTTTATATTCAGCCGGATCATCTGGCCGTTGGCCTCCCGATAGCGCTGATACTCGTCCTGTTCCCGGCCAAACAGCTTCACCAGCAGTTGTCCGGAAACCGACAGCGTTTCATTCAGGATGCCGTTTATCTTATCGTTACAGGCCTGTGCCTCTCCCGCCAGCTTCCATCTCGCCTTTCCGGCCAGACGCGTCGGAATCGTGAACAGCGGCACAATCACCATGCCGATCAGCGCCAGAAGCCAGTTTTTCTGAAACATGGCAATCACCGCTACCGTCAGCGTCAGCAGATTTGAAAGAATGCTGGTGAACGTACTGGTGACCACGTTTTCCACTCCGCTGATGTCACTGGTCATCCGGGTAATCACATCCCCCTGATTAGTGGATGTAAAAAACCGCTGGCTCATCTTCTGCAGGTGCTGGAACATCTGATTACGCATGTCATAGGAAATATGCTGGGCGACCCAGGTATTCAGATAGCTCTCCGCCACCCCGATCAGGTTCGCCCCCAGGGTCATTCCCAGTGACAGAAGAATGTAGAACACCAAAGCCCGCAGGCTGCGGCCAATCAATCCCTCATCCAGAATCTTGCCTGTCAGAATCGACGGAAAAATCGAACAGACAGAGGATATCGTGATGCACAGCAGTACCAGCAGCAGCTGTTTCCAGTACGGCTTCAGATAACTGAAAATACGTTTCAGCAGATCTTTCGTTATCTTCGGTCTGTTCTTTTTTTCCTCCTCTGTCAGAAAACCTCTGCTCATGTGACCTCCCCGTGGGGGCATGTTTGGTTCCTCCTTCTGTCTTTTCTTTACTGACCTTTATTTCAGTACCTTTCATTCAATCATACGAAAAGGATAGCACATTCCATTTTCGCTGGCAATAAAAATCCTGACCGAACCGGTCGGTTAAACCAATGGCTAATTGGGATAATGGAGGGGATAATCAAGGGATAAACACAAAAAAACGTCATCAGTGATGACGTTTTTTTGTTCCCGGACATTTGACAAAGACCACATTCGGCCAAATTCTCCTGCAGCCGGCTGAAAAGGAAAGGTGCTGCAGATTCTGTCTGGAAACAGCCCGGTCTGTTTAAAAAATGCGTTTACCGCAGTGCCTTATAGGCA
This sequence comes from Christensenella sp. UBA4263, assembly GCA_002395225.1. Lineage (GTDB taxonomy): Bacteria > Bacillota > Clostridia > Christensenellales > Aristaeellaceae > Ventricola. Next base: position 25,302 of record DGWH01000076.1, on the reverse strand, counting down.
GCAACCCTTTTCGCGACGTTTGCCTTGATGTTGTTGTAGAAGAAAGTATAGTCGCCATTATGATAGCTCTGCGGGCCGAAGAATTCCGCTCCGCCAATCGGTTCATGCCTGGCGTTTGTCACAATCACCCCGCGGCCGGGAACCACCTGAGCATCCGCCCCAATGTCCATCATTTCGTAGGCACTGGTTTTCTCATTCAGGACCAACGAGCCAAGGTTTTCGCTTGCCGGTGCGTATGTCGCATCCAGTTTCCAGTTCAGCGGGTTGATGCTGATTGCATCCGGCAGCAGCACGACATTGGGTGCATTTTCCTCTACGTTTTTCGGTCCCTCCGTGTTCCAGCTGATGATAACCCCTGTATCCGTTTCGCCAGCCGCAAATTTCAGGTGTGGATTTGCCTCAAGATAATCCCTGGTAACGGCAAAGCCGATGGGATATGCCGCAATCATCCGCTCATAGTATTCGGGATGTTCCCTAAGGTACTTCATCAGTACGAGGGTAACAATGCCCGAGCCCTGACTGTGACCCGCAATGATAAATGGACGGCCGGCATTATAGTGTTCAAAGTAGTAATCAAGCGCGGCAGTTATATCATCGTACGGGATGGTTGCAAACGCGGTGCGCGGATCCCCGGTCTTGCCTGCAACCTTTCCCGCATACTTCATTCCGGCCTGCCGGTAATAAGGAATGAACAGGTTGGTGCAGTCTTCATACACACTTGCCAGCGCAAAGTGATCAAATTTCACGCCCTCCAGCATATCCGGATTATCAAGCGGAGCAAAGTCCGGATCTCCCTCGTTCATCGCCATATAATCCGTTGGATAGACAAAGAACGTATCCACGTCCCGGGTAATCTCCGGAATCTGATACCAGCTGGAACTCCTGGAATAGTCCGTCACCGTTCCTTTGCTGCCGCTGTCTGTAAAAGGAAACTTTATCATTGTTCTCACCTTTCTTTTCCGGAAATCCGGGATAAATCCCGCACTCCCGCATTCATTTTACGTCTTCCACAAGGCCCGGGCATGTGGGCCCTGCCAACAGCTAGACCAGTTTCATTATCTCATGATTCTATCCCATTTCAAAGGAAGTTGCCATAATGCCAACCTTGCTCCTTACGCTTGCTTTTGCCATCATCCTGGTTTATCATAGCTTCGATGAGCGGGCTCGACGCGCAGTGTCGATTTGTCAAATATAAGCACCGGAAAATAGCGGTGCCTAAAGACCAAGTCACTGCTCATAAAAAGGGGGCATCCAGACATCATGAGCATCCTGCTTGCCGATACACTGAGAAAGCTGAGAACAGAAAAAGGCCTTACCCAGACGCAGCTGGCAAACCTGATGTATGTCAACAAAGCCACCATCTCCAAATGGGAAAGCGGGACTCGGGTTCCGGATGTCCCCATGATTACCCGGCTTGCCGGAATTCTGGCTGTAGACGTTGGCACACTGCTAGCCGGCGCTGTCAGAACCGATGAATTCCCCAATCTGGTTATCGTGGATGACAACCGGGCCGTCCTTTCCTATAATCTGCTGATTCTGAAAGAAACTGTGCCGGATGCCGTCATCACAGGCTTTAACTGGCCGCAGCAGGCCATTGAATACGCGAGGACAAACCGTATTGATCTGGCCTTTCTGGATATTGAGATGGGAACAGCCAGCGGTCTTGATCTCTGCTCTACGCTGATTGAAATCAACCCCTGCACAAAAGTTATCTATCTGACTGCCTATCCCGAATATTCCCTCAACGCATGGGACACCGATGCCAGCGGCTTTCTGGTCAAGCCGCTGACCCCAGAAAGCATCCGCAGACAACTGAAAAAGCTCCATATTCCGTTTTCTGCGGGAGGAACGAAGGCATGAACAACTGGATTGAATCTCTGAATTTCTCCATATTCGGTGCCACCTTTCTGCTCAGCGCCATCGGTTTGTGGTTCACGTTTATCCTTCCCGGAATGGACCGATGGAGCAGGCGCTTTTTTATCCACTTTTTCGCCGTCTATATTCTGTGTTGCCTGTCCGGCCTCGCCGATGTTGTCCTCCAGTATTATCCTGTTCCGAGAACCGTCTTTATTTCCCTGTTGCTTCTGGAATCCCTGCTGCTCTCCCTGCCGCTGCTCATGCTGACCGGCTTTCTGCTGCACTGTTGCGGCGAAAGAATTCGCACAAGCAAACTTCTTCATGCCATTCTCGGGCTGTGGTCAGTCTTTTTCGTCCTCCTCATGAGTGTCCTGTTCATTGATGGTTATATCCGTTTCACAGCGGCAAATCAGTATTCCCGCGGTTCTCTGTATCCGCTTCCCCTGATTCCGCTCATTGCCGCCCTGCTGATTGATGTTGCTGGCACGATAAAGCGCCGCCGACAGCTTTCCCGCAAGGTTTTTCTCGCTTTTCTCATTGCCTTCCTGCCAACAACCGCCGCACTCACCGTCCATCTGTTCGTGGATGTTTTCCCCCTCGTTGACATCGGCTATGTCCTCTCCGCACTAGCCATGTACAGTCTCATTCTGTCCGACCAGATTGAGCAGGACAAACATCAGCAGCGGGAGATTCTCCGGCAGCAGCAGGAAATTGCCAGACAGCAGCAGGAGATCGCGCATGAACGCGCCAGCGTCATGGTCCTGCAAATGCGGCCGCATTTCATTTATAACACCCTGATGAGCATCCACAGCCTTTGCCGGCTCGATCCCATGAAAGCCCAGCAGGTCACACTGGATTTCACCAATTATCTGCGCAAAAACTTCAATGCCATTGCCAGTGACCGCAGCATTCCCTTCTCCTCGGAACTGGAGCATACACAGGCCTACCTGGCGGTAGAACAGGCACAGTATGACGACATGCTTATCGTGGAGTACGATACGCCGCATATGCATTTCCGCCTTCCCCCGCTGACCCTTCAGCCCATTGTGGAAAATGCCGTCAAGCACGGCATGAACCCCTATTCCGGGCCCTTACGCATCACCATCCGGACAAGACACACCGATGCCTGTTCCGTGATTACCGTCATCAACAACGGCACCGATTTCAAACCTTCCAATGACCGTGAACCACATATTGCCCTGCAAAACATCCGGCAACGACTTGAAATGATGTGCAGTGGGAAACTGTCCATCTCTCCCTGCAACAGCGGAGGAACGGTTGTTGCGCTGATGATTCCTGATGCCGCTGAGCAGGAGGAAGTCCGTAACAATGCATAACCTGCCTAAGCAACAATGCTGACTCATTTTCCCGTCCCACAAGCTAAGAGATGAAACGATCTTTCCATATCTGTTTTCCCTGTCATTTTGACCAACAGGGTTTCATTTCGTTATTTCCACAGCAAATCGGGTTTACTGCCTTTTTTAGTTGTGTGTTATTTGATCCTCTTACCTGACCTCGCATACATCAAAGATCAACCGGACGACTTCATGCACAGACATATCCGGATTGTCGTGGTAGAAGGTAAAGCCTCTGTAGTTTTCGTTTGTTTTCCCATCTTTCCCATTCTGATCCACAATCTTATCTGCCCGCCGGGCCGCCTGTTTGATCGAATCCAAGGTGACGAATTCATCCAGGATCTCCCGGAATGCCGCCTCCCGCTTGAACTCATCCAGATCGGCAAAATCCCGGTGGAACCACCGATTGATGGGGGCGAGCTATGCCTTCCTGTTCAGGACAGCATAGCTCATGCCCGCCACATGCAGCAGCATCCACAGTTCAAAGGTATAGTTGGAATATCCTAGTACTCTCTGTTCTACTTCCGGTTGATGAACGATACTCCCGGAGAAGATCCGCATGATTGGCATCATTGTGCAGATCTTCCCGCACGCCGGGTCTGGAATGAACTCGCCTTCGAGTCTCTTTGCCTTGAACACCTCCCTCAAATCAAACAGAAGCTGGGGATTTCAGGCGTTTCCTCTGAGGAAAGCGTCTGGAGCAGCCCGGGAAATGAAGAACTTGGAATCTCAGCGGCACAGATCGACCTTTTAATCAAACGCAGCGACCGAATCATCAGCCTCTGCGAAATAAAGTACTCGACAGAAGCGTTTGTTATCGATAAAGCGGTTGACCTTGCCCTGCGCAACAAAATCAGTGCGTTCAAGACTCAGACAAAAACGAAAAAATCCGTTCAGTTGATTCTGCTGACGACACACGGGGTGAAAAAGAACCTGTACAGCAGGATTGCGCAAAACCAGGTTACACTGGACGATCTGTTCCGGCCCTGATGGAGCAGGACCTGTTCACCTGGTGTACCGTTTCCATTGGTTTCCTCTGCCTGATAAAAACGCGGCTGTACCGTGACCGGTACAGCCGTGTTATATGCCTGCTCATTTTCTTCGGGTATCAGAGCAGTTTCTCATTCCATTCCTCTTCCTTAAACCCGACGAGGACGACATCCTCCCCGACAACCAGTGGTCTTTTCACCAGCATTCCGTCCGTGGCCAGCAAAGCGAACTGTTCATCTTCACTCATTTCAGGAAGCTTTTTGGAAAGCCCCATTTCCCGGTACGGCAGGCCGCTGGTATTGAAAAACCGTTTCAGGGGCAGACCGCTCCTGGCATGAATTTTGCGCAAAGCGGCCTCGTCCGGATGATCTTCCTTAATGTCAATCTGTTCATAGGAAACACCCTTGTCATCCAGCCATTTAAGCGCCTTTTTGCAGGTTGTGCATCTGCTGTAACAGTAAACCTTCATCAATTTTGCTCCTTTCCTCTGCTGTGGTTCCGTTCAGATTTTCTCACAGCACACCGTCTGGTTTTCCCGTTTTGCTCAGAATACCATGCCCGATGCATTCCTGCAAGCCCTGTTTCCGGACACACTCAGCTTGCGTATCCATTCATTTTGTCATTATTTGTCATTATTTCAATCGTTTTCCACAACATCCGTTGCTATCCTCCCGCAGAGATGATACAATGTGCGCCGCATTCGACATTTTCGCACTGTAATGAAACGCAGACAACCGGCCTGCCGCACAGCGGCAATCAGTCAAGTCCGGACATTGCGCAGCGGCTCAGGCGAACGACCAGCCCTGAACCCTCAAGGAGGAAAGCATGACTCACTTACGACACACCGATTCCGACATGACGCAGGGCAGCATCTGGCAGCACCTGATTGAATTTTCCATTCCAATGGCCATCGGGCTGCTTTTCCAACAGCTGTACAACACAGTGGACACCCTGGTCGTCGGGAATTTCGTCTCGCGGGAAGCGCAGGCCGCTGTCGGTTCCACGGGCTCCATTATCAATACCGTCGTTGGTTTCAGCGCCGGTCTGGCCACCGGCGCCTCGGTCATCATCTCCCAGCGGTACGGCGCGCACGATCAGTACGGGCTGCGCAAAGCCGTTCACACCACCATTGCGGTTACCTTTATCCTCAGCCTTCTGGCAACCCTGATCGGCCTTCTGATCATCGATCCCATGCTCCGTTTCATGCAGACACCCGCGGATGTATGGGAGGAAGCCAAATCCTACCTGACCATCTATTTTGCCGGGATCAGCGGCATCCTTTTCTACAACATGGGGAGCGGCATATTGCGTGCCGTCGGGGATTCCCGCCGTCCGCTGATCTTCCTCATTATCTCCGCCCTCCTCAACACCGTCCTTGATCTGTTCTTCGTGCTCGTCCTGAAAATGAAAGTAGACGGAGTCGCCTTGGCCACTGTCCTCGCACAGATCATCTCGGCTGTCGCGATTCTCATCTCGCTGACGCTGGAAAAAGGGCCCTATGGCATCCGCTGGAAGGAAATGACCATTGACCGGGCACCGCTCATCGGCATCCTTCGCATTGGCCTCCCCTCCAGTATCCAGAGTGCCATTACCGCTTTTTCCAATGTTTTCGTTCAGTCGTATATCAACGCATTCGGTGCTGCCTGCATGGCCGGTTATTCCATTTACAGCAAGCTGGACGCCTTTGTCCTGATTCCGGTTCAGGCGCTGGCCATGTCCTCCACCACCATGGTCGGGCAGAACTGGGGGGCTGGTCTCAAAAAGCGGGCCGCCGACAGCGTCTCCTCCGCCCTCCGGCTTAGCCTGATCTCCACTGCCGTCCTCGGCATAGCCGCCTTTCTCGGTGCCCGGCAGCTGATTGGCCTCTTCTCACCGGACCCGGATGTCGTTTCCTACGGCGTGCGTTTTATTCAGATCGTGACCCCGTTCTACCTGGCCATCTGCTTTAATCAGATTTACGCCGGTGCACTGCGGGGCATTGGCGATGCCACCTCGCCCACCGTCATCATGCTCTGTTCCTTCGTCGTTTTCCGCCAGATTTACCTGTACATCACCAAGCAGCTGAATATCGGCTTCATTGCCGTTGCACTGGCCTACCCCATGGGATGGATACTCTGTTCCATTCTGCTGACCATCTGGTACCGCCGCAGCCGGCTGTTTCTTGAGGAAAAACCATCCGCTTCGGCAAAAAACTGAAAACCCAGGCCTGATCAGGATCGGGCCTGGGTTTTATCCGTCTGCGCACCAAACAGCGCTGAGGATTCTTTTTTGAATTTTCCGTTATTTCGAAGGAAGCGACATGATCATCTCGCCCGGCCATGTCTTGTCCGGTACGGTGAACTCTTTTCCGTCCCAATTCACCTGGACACGTCCCACGGGCAGTGTGCGCATGAAAATATCCTCTACTTCGTAATCCATATAATAGGTGCCGGGTTCCAGCTCTGTGCGGGAAAATTCCAGAGACCTGTATATCGTCATCGGTTCACTCATTTCATACCTGACTACCTCTCCATCCGATCCCTCAATGGGATACAGAAGCGTATATTCCTGACCGGCGAATTTGGAAAGCGAGGTGACGCTTCGGCTAAATACATCGCTGTCCATTGTATATCCTTCCCACAGGCCATAAATGGTTATCGGTTTCTCTAATGCTTCAAAGCCGCAGCGCAGCTGATATACCCTATCGCCAATCTGCATGGGAATATTATAAAGCTGTTTTGTCAGATAGTCCGTACTGACCAGCCCTGCCGCGCAATGAACGCCTTCAAGTGCCGGCCACAGGGGAAGAATGTAATCAAAGTTAAAGGAAGGATGGCTCGCGTTCTCATCATCCGTATAGATGGCTGACGTATGCCCCAGAGAGACGATATTCCCCGTCCGAGGATTCAAACGAGAAATCTTCAGATTCACGAACCGAAGGTTTGCCAGTCCGTCCATTACCATGACCTCAGGCAATCCCTTCGGGCTGATCTTTTTCCGGATCTTAATCTGATAGACCGGCATATCCGTAATCTCCGGCAGTTTTTCTGCCTTTTCATATATCCACTCCGGCGCCTTCCATCTGGGATTGATGGCATCCATCAGGGCCAGATAATGACTGGATGGACAGACATTGGCATAAATATCCAGCTCTTCCGGCGTTAATTCGGCTGCATAGCAGAAAGAGAGTCCTCCGGCTCTGGCTCTGCCCGGACCATGGGTGTTGAAAACCACGGTTTCCGTCAGCGCATCCAGCAGATCATTATACAGTTTCTCTTCAAGCAGAATGATGTTGTACGGGTGATAGGGAATCCTTGCCAGGTCAATCATGTGTGCATCACCCAGGCCGAATTTAAATGCTTCGTTCAATACATCCGCAACATATCTCATATATGTTGGGTGGTTCTTAAACCCATCATTGACGAACTCAAAGAATTGATCGAATGCCTCCGCCATCTGCTCAATCTTGCTCAGATCGACGACAGACCAGGTCATCGTATCCTCCAGCTGTTCCGATGTCTGTCCTCCATACTTTACCTGTGTCATTTCACAGATCCACCGCCCCAGTCTCCGGCCATCCCGCTGGGGGGTACAGTACAGCTGCTGAAGCCATGAGCCCACAGCCGTTCCCTGTCCCGCAACGACCTCCTCGGATGCAATCATCCAGTTGGCATATTCCCTGACCGCATAGGCGGTTTCCAGACTGCCCATCAGACAGGCATCGAATATGATCGCCTCAAAGTGAACATGGCTCTCAGCCAAACTCTTTTTCAGCTCAGCCAATGGCATGGTATCCCCATCAAACAGCGCATCAACGATAAGTCCTCCTACCGCCCCCATACCATGATCCCACAGGACCAGAGCGTACTTTTTAGCCGGATACGTTTCCGCACTCCAGCGGATAAAATCAGTCAACGTTTCCGGGGCTGCCATGCTGGCCAGAGGAACCTCGTCAACCTGTTCAAATGATCCCTTTTTTGCTTGAGCCAGGTTCCCGTCCGGATGATACTCCCAGCGCTGCAGGACATCTGTTTTAATATCCATTTTCAGACTATTGGCATGCCATTCCCGGCAGCCACCGGTCTGGATCACCACGTTCACTTTTTCTGAAACACCACGCCCATCCTCGCCATCCGGCACCAGGCCGCCTTTCGTCAGATAACTCTGAACTCCGGCAATCTCCTCCAGATTCCCGGTGGCATAGCCGTGGATGCTTTCCAGATTGCTTCCACAGAGATAAAACATCACTGTCCATTCGACAGGGTTTTGCCTCTTCTCCTCAGCATATCCCGGGAGAATCAGCATCAGACTCAATACCATGCCCGCCAGAAATATGACTGTTCTTTTTTTCATCGATCTGTCCTCACTTTTAAAAGGGTGAACAGGCTTATCTGAGTCTTACCGCGGTTCCGTAAACCATGATCTCCGCGGCACTCTGCATGATGGAAGAGGAGGCATACCGGACGGAAACAATGGCATCTGCACCAAGTTTCCTTGCTTCCTCAATCATGCGCTGTGTGGCAATCTCACGGGCATTATCCATCATTTCGTTGTACTTTTTCAGTTCGCCTCCGACCAGCGTCCTCAAACCTGCACCGATATCACGCAGTGCATTCACGGTCTGTATCGTGCTGCCTTTGACAAGTCCCAGCATTTCCATTTCTTTTCCTGAAATATGTTCTGTTGTAACGATCAGCATGTTGTTCCTCCCTTTCTGTCATTTAAGCTGTTCCGTGTCCGTTTGTTCCCGCTCCAGATATTCCGGCGAAACCGTTTTCGTCAGCCACACTCCATTTTCCGACAGGTAAAAAACAACTCCGTCCCCGTACATCCGGCCGGCATTGACGCGGTACACCATGGGTTTTCCATGGCGTTTTCCCACCTTCAGCGCCGTTTCAACATCGGGTGACAGGTGTACATACAGCCGTTTCCCCGGGAGCAGCCCCTGTGCCTCAATGGATTCCCGGAAGCGGACAGCCGTTCCATGAAACAGCACTGCCGGCGGCTTTTTTTCCGTCAGTTCCACATCTACCTGAATGGAATGGCCCTGGTTTGCGCGAATCCAGGTTTTATCCGCATTGAAGGAATACCGCTGCTTTTCATCTGTCCGGACAATTTTCTCCAGTTCCTCCATGGTCAGCGCTGTCACGGCAAGCAGATCCTCCGTTTTCGCCCACCCATGCTCATCCAGGGTGAGGCCGGCCGCATCCGGGCGATGGCGAAGAAGATACGCGATGTACCTGCCGGTTTTCGTCCTGTCCACTTTTTCACCTCCTCAACCGCCTCCCGGTCATTGGGCGCTGCCCTTTTCCGGTACTCCTTTCTGACAGGCCCATTGACTCTCATCCGTGTGCATCAGTCTGTTCGCTCTGCATGCCGTCTGGCCTTCACCGTATACATTTCCCGGTCACTGTCCCGGATGCACTGCTCCGCATCCACCTGTTCACTGATTTCACGAATGGCATACCCGACACTGGCTCCGACGGCAAACGTCCTTTTGCCCTCCCGGTTCAGGCGATTAAGCGCTGCCTCAAAGCGCTCCTCGAACCGTTTGGCCTCTCCGTTTCCCGCGGAGGGAAGAAACACGATGAATTCATCCCCGCCAACCCGGGCACCAATTTCCCCCGCTGAAACAGCGGCCTGAATCGCCTGTCCGACCATCCGGATGGCAAAGTCGCCCTCCGAATGCCCGTACGTATCATTGATCTGTTTGAGATGATCCATATCGATGCAGACAAACGCAATTTTCCGGCCGTACATCCCGGGCCACGTCGGCGCGATCTTTTCCAGCATGCCCCGACGGTTCAGCAGTCCGGTCATCAGGTCCGTAATGCTGCTGAGCCGGCGCTCTTCATACAGGCACATCATTTCCCTCTGCCGGAAGATGTTTTCAACGGCGATGGACAACAGAACATTCGTCTGGACATATACACGCGGGGGCACATTTCCCTCATCATACTGCATGACACTGTACCCGAAGTTATGCCCTTTCTGATGCAGCAGCTTGACATAGAAGACCTGTGCCTCATCTTCCCGCTCCATGTCAGGCGGAAGCAGACTGGTCCGGTCAAAGACCGTCATTGGCATCCCGGCATCCTGATGATCCCGGATGGCATGAACCAGACAGGCCTGGTTTCCATTTTCCTCCAGCAGGTGATCCGGTTCACCAAAGAGGCACAGATACTGATCCCGCAATACCGGGTTTTTTACACGGCTGCTGATCAGAACCTGATGCATGGCCGAAAGATCATCACAGCCGCCCAGATCAATACTCAGATTGGTCACTGCCGCATCTTGGTCATTGACCCATTCAAGCTCCCTGGTCTTTTCACAGCACTCGTTCCGGAAATAGTCCGGCTTCCTCCGGCCGCAGCCACAGCTCTCCCCCAGAACCAGCCGGCCAGCCAGCGGGATGATTCGTTTTCCTCGGCACGTTTTGTGCATCTGCTGTTCAAGCGTGTTCACTGCCTCAACCACCATCGCCTCATAGTCCGGCTGGATGGTCGTCAGGCTCGGAACATCCGGTGCAGCGCCTTCAATGTTATCAAATCCGGTAACAATCACATCCTCCGGCACCCGGATGCCTTTTTCCCGAAGAACCCGAATCAGTCCAATGGCCATGTAATCATTGGCACAGATCACCGCCTCCGGCTGATTTGCCGGATCGCTGAAGAACTGCTGATAGGCCAGGTCCCCACAGGTCAGCCACATATTGCCGGTGCAGATGGCCGAATCCGGAACCGGAAGGCCGTGCATTTTCATTTCCTCAATGAAGACCTCCATCCGCATCCGGCTCTCCGCATGTCCCTTAAAACCGGTCTGGAAACAGATGCGCCTGAGTCCATGATCCTCAATGAGATGCCGGATCACCGGCCGGATCGCCTCACGTTCATCCGTAAACACGCAGCTGATCTGATCACTGTAATGGCGGATGGCCACCACCGGACAATGCACACGGTTTTTGACCATGTCAAACAGCAGATTGCGGAACTCTCCCTCCTCGTAACTGTCCGGCACGATAATAATCCCGTCCAGTTTTTCGACCGGTGCAAATCGGAAGATGTTCTTTTCCTGCACATCATAGTCACTCGTCGTCAGAAAGTATCCGGCCGTGGTAAAAACCACCACATCAAAATTCAGCCGTTTTCCTTCCCTGGCCAGAGTTTTGAAAACCGCATTATCAAATTCAGTGAAAATCTTGCAGATAAACAGCCCGATCGTCTTTCTTTTAGAAAATATCATTCTCTTTTTCCCATGCCTTTGTTCGGTCTCCCCAAGCAAGCAGTATCATTCCATGTCCGGTACCATACCAGACCGTTTCGTTTCTGAAAACGCATCCATCCGCAAACAGCCATGTCAGGAATCCCCCGCAGGCGGCATGATGTCCGTCTTTGCCGATTCACAGCGATCAGGACATCATTTACCTGACACTTTCCCGGATGGTTTCCCCCTGAATTACCCGGCATCTTTTCTCGCAGAATGCCAGGCTGTATGTCTTAACCGTTCGATATCCTTCCCGCAAAAGCTGACTTTTGTACGTTTCTCCGGCTTCCATGATTTTGAGGCCGCGGAACAGTTCCCGGTTTTCTTCGTTCAGTGCTTCGTTCCGGGTACCTTCCACAAAACAGCGAATCATGGAAAGCGTCAGTGTCTTCCCGAACCAGCGCGGACGCAGCAGTGGGCCCGACGCGTCGCGTCGATTTGTCAAGTATGAGCACCGGAAAAATAGCGGTGCCAAAAGATTAAGTCATTGCTCATAAAGCAGGAAAGTCACCTCATGTTCCCGGTTCAGCAGCGGGATCAGCAGTTTCGTCTTATCGACATAGCGCACACCATCCTCCAGGTTGCACTTAAAGTCTTCTGACGCGGTACATGTCTTCTTTTCCTCTTCAAGCCAGACCCGCATGTATTTCACCTTTTCATTTATGCACTTTCACAATTCCTGTCTGTTTCCATGTAGATATTACCACGTTTCAATTCTTCTGTCCACTTTTCAATTTCAGTAAAAATAGCGGCATTTCTGCCGCTATTTTCAGTCATGATTGCCAGTCTTTCACTTTTCAGAACAGGCCGGTAATCCGGCCATTGTCATCCACATCAATCCGCTCAGCTGCCGGTGATTTGGGGAGACCGGGCATAGTCATGATGTCACCGGTCAGTGCCACCAGGAAACCGGCGCCCGCGGAAACTTTCAGGTTACGAACCGTTACGGTGAACCCCTCCGGTGCTCCCAGCAGGGTCGGATCATCCGAGAAGCTGTACTGTGTCTTGGCCACACATACCGGCATCCGGTCAAAGCCCAGTTCGCTGAGGCGGGCCGCCTGCTTTCTGGCCGCCGGGGTCAGGACAACACCTGCGCCGCCATAGACCTTTGTGACAATGGCATTCAGTTTTTCCTCAATGCTCATGTCCAGATCATAGCTGAAACGGAACTGCCCCTTCTCTTCCTCACAGAGTCGGACAATCTCGCGGGCCAGCGCCTCGCCACCTTTGCCGCCCTCTGCCCAGACCGTGCTGAGTACCGTATTGACGCCAAGTTCGCGGCACTTCTTCACAATGAAGTCAATTTCCGCGTCCGTATCGGTGGGGAAACGGTTTACAGCCACGACACAGGGCAGTCCATAGACATTGCGAATGTTGCTGACATGACGCAGCAGGTTCGGAATACCCTTTTCAAGCGCCGTGAGATTCTCCTGGTCCAGCATCTTCTTATCCAAGCCGCCATGCATTTTGAGGGCACGGACAGTGGCCACGATGACCACCGCATCCGGAACCAGTCCGGCCATGCGGCACTTGATGTCCAGGAATTTCTCCGCCCCCAGATCCGCACCGAATCCGGCCTCGGTGACCGTATAATCGCCCATGCGCATGGCCATTTGGGTGGCCATCACGCTGTTGCAGCCATGTGCGATATTGGCAAAGGGTCCGCCATGAACAAAGGCCGGCGTCCCTTCCAGCGTCTGCACCAGATTGGGCTTCAGCGCATCCTTGAGCAGGGCCGCCATGGCACCCGTCGCCTTCAGGTCATTGGCCGTCACCGGACGGTCATCATAGGTATAGGCAACGATGATCCGCCCCAGGCGTTCCTTAAGGTCATGAATGCTGCTGGCCAGGCAGAATACCGCCATGATTTCGCTGGCCACCGTGATATCAAATCCATCCTCCCGGGGCATCCCGTTGGTGCGGCCGCCCAGGCCGTCCACCACAAAACGCAGCTGACGGTCGTTCATGTCCACGCACCGCTTCCAGACGATTTTTCGGGTGTCAATGCCCAGCGCATTTCCCTGCTGGATATGATTGTCCAGCATCGCCGCCAGAAGGTTGTTTGCCGCCCCAATGGCATGGAAGTCACCGGTAAAATGCAGGTTGATATCCTCCATGGGCACCACTTGGGCATATCCGCCGCCGGCGGCACCGCCCTTGACGCCGAACACCGGGCCAAGGCTGGGTTCACGGAGCGCGACCGTGACATCCTTGCCGATTCGGCTCAGGCCGTCTGCCAGGCCGATGGTGGTGGTGGTTTTGCCCTCGCCTGCCGGGGTCGGGGTAATCGCGGTCACCAGAATCAGTTTGCCGGGTTTCCGGTCCGTCTCCTCAATGAGGGCCGGATCGATCTTGGCCTTGTACCGCCCGTACTGCTCCACATATTTCTCATCCACATGCGCTTTTTCGGCAATCTCGGCAATTGGCTTCATCCGGCACTGCTGAGCAATCTCAATATCACTTAAATAAGCCACTTTCTGTTCCTCTCTTTTTTTAACTGTTCAGACAGCCTCCGGCATGACCGGGGCTGTCTGAGTCAGGTTAACCTTTAAAGTATTGTACCGCAGATTCAAACAGATGGATGTCATAATTTCCGGCCACATTCCGGTACAGGCCGCTGCCAGTCCGTTCGCTGTGACCCATTTTCCCGAGAACCCGTCCATCCGGACTGGTAATGCCTTCAATCGCCTCCATGCTGCCGTTGGGATTAAACCGCACGTCCATGGTGGCATTGCCCTCAAGATCCACATACTGCGTGGCAATCTGTCCGTTCTCAGCCAGCTGACGGATCATCTCCGGCTCGGCCAGAAACCGGCCCTCGCCATGGCTGATCGGCACCGTGTAGACCTCGCCCACCCGGGTCATGCTCAGCCAGGGACTCTTATTGCTGGCCACCCGGGTATGAACAATGCGGCTCTGGTGACGTCCGATGGTATTGAAGGTCAGCGTCGGGCAATGCTCATCCGTGTCCACGATCCGCCCGAAGGGCACCAGACCCAGCTTGATCAGGGCCTGGAAGCCGTTGCAGATGCCCAGCATCAGGCCATCCCGCTTTTCAAGGAGATCCGTGACACCGGCCCGGACCGCCTCATTGCGGAAGAAGGCGGTAATAAACTTGGCACTTCCGTCCGGCTCATCTCCGCCGCTGAAACCGCCGGGGATGAAGATGATCTGACTCTCCCGGATGGCCTCGGCAAACGCGTCCACGCTGCGGGCAATCCCGGCAGCACTCAGGTTGTTGATGACCATGATCTGCGCATCCGCCCCCGCATCCCGGACGGCCCGGGCACTGTCAATCTCACAGTTGGTTCCGGGGAATGCCGGAATCAGCACACGGGGCCGGGCCATATGGACGGCCGGGGACGGCCAGGCCCTGGCCTCTGAGGTGAAGTTCTCCACCTTTGTATCCGGCGTGGGAATGTTGCAGCTGTACACGCTTTCAAGCCGGTTCTCCCACAGAGTAAGCAGTTCTGTCAGGTCAACACAGTCCTTGCCCAGAACGAGCTGACGCGCCTCAGTCACCTCACCCAGACAGGTTTCCCCGGGCAGAGCCTGCTCAACCTCGACCACAAAATCCCCGTAGCGGTACCGGGTCAGGTCCTGCACGGTCCAGTGATCCGCAAAGCGGACGCCCAGGCCGTTGCCGAAGCTCATTTTCATCACGGCCTCGGCAATGCCGCCGGGACCGGGGGTGTAACAGGCCAGGACACGTCCCTGCCTGCGCAGCGTTTCAATCGTTTCAAAGGACTTCCGGAGTCCCTCCGGATCCGGCAGATTGTCCCTGGTATAAGGCGTTGAAATCAGGATCAGCTGATGACCCGCGCCCTTGAGTTCCGGGCTCAGAATGTCACCCGTTTTCGCCGTGGTCACCGCGAAGCTCACCAGCGTGGGCGGGACATCCAGATTCTCGAAAGAACCGCTCATGCTGTCCTTGCCGCCGATAGCCCCGATGCCCAGATCCATCTGTGCCTCAAAGGCGCCCAGCAGCGCGGCAAGCGGCTTGCCCCAGCGGCGCCCGTCTTTGCCCGGCTTCTCAAAATACTCCTGGAAGGTCAGGTATACATCGTTAAAATCAGCGCCGGTGGCAATGAGCTTTGCGACGGATTCCACCACGGCCAGGTAGGCGCCGTGATACGGACTCTTTTCCGTGATGAAGGGGTTATATCCCCAGGCCATCAGGGAACAATTGTCCGTATGCTTTTCCTCCATGCTGATCTTCTGCACCATGGCCTGAATCGGCGTCAGCTGATAGCGTCCGCCGAAGGGCATCAGGACGGTTCCCGCGCCAATGGTGGAATCAAAGCGTTCACTGAGGCCGCGCTTGGAGCAGATGTTCAGGTCCTGCGCCATGGCCCGCATGGTCTCGGCAAATCCGCGCGTCTCCTGCCGGCTGTAATCCCCGGGCACATCCGGCGTAATGGTGATGTGTTTGGCGGCGCCGTTGGAATTCAGGAATTCCCGGCTGATATCCACAATGGTCCGGCCGTTCCAGTTCATCCGGAGCCGCGGATTTTCGCTGACGGTGGCTACCGGACAGGCCTGCAGGTTTTCCTGCTCTGCCAGGCGCAAAAACGCCTCGCTATCCTCCGGTGCCACGACCACCGCCATGCGCTCCTGGCTTTCGGAAATGGCCAGTTCCGTTCCATCCAGACCCTCATACTTCCGGGGAACCGCGTTCAGGTCGATCTCAAGACCGTCTGCCAGCTCGCCAATGGCCACGCTGACCCCGCCGGCGCCAAAGTCGTTGCAGCGCTTGATCATCCGGCAGGCCTCTCCGTTGCGGAACAACCGCTGCAGCTTCCGCTCCTCCGGCGCATTGCCTTTCTGGACCTCCGCGCCGCAGGTCTCCACGCTGTGGGCATTGTGTGCCTTGCTGGAACCCGTGGCGCCGCCAATGCCGTCCCGGCCGGTGCTGCCGCCCAGCAAAATAACCACATCCCCGGGTGCCGGACGCTCCCGGCGCACATTGGCCTGGGGTGCTGCCGCAATGACCGCGCCGATTTCCATGCGCTTGGCCGCATAGCCGGGATGATAGAGTTCATCCACAATGCCGGTGGCCAGGCCGATCTGGTTGCCATATGAAGAATATCCGGCGGCGGCTGTCGTCACCAGCTTGCGCTGGGGCAGTTTTCCGGGAATCGTCTCGCTGACCGGCACCGTGGGATCTGCCGCACCGGTGACGCGCATGGCCCCGTACACATAGGCACGGCCGCTCAGCGGATCACGAATGGCGCCGCCGATACAGGTTGCCGCGCCGCCAAAGGGCTCAATCTCCGTGGGATGGTTATGCGTCTCGTTCTTGAAGAGGAGCAGCCAGGGCTCCCGCACACCGTCTGCCTCCACCTCGATTTTCACCGTGCAGGCATTGATTTCCTCGCTCTCATCCAGCTTCGGCAGCTTCCCGTTCGCTTTCAGCCAGCGGACCGCCAACGTGGCAATATCCATGAGACAGACCGGCTTGGTCCGCCCCAGCTCCCGGCGAACCGTCAGATAGTCGTTATACGCCTTGGTCAGCAGCGGATCCTCAAAATGAACATCATCGATTTCCGTCAGGAAGGTGGTGTGCCGGCAGTGATCGCTCCAGTAAGTGTCCAGCATCCGGATTTCCGTAATCGTCGGATCCCGCTTTTCGCCTTTAAAGTAGTCCTGGCAGCACGCAATGTCATCTGCGTCCATGGCCAGACCATAATCGGCCACAAACTTTTCAAGGCCTGCCCGGTCCAGCTTCGTAAAGCCCTCCAGGGTTCTGACCTCAGTGGGAATGGCGTATTCCATTTTCAGGGTCTCCGGCTTTTCAAGAGACGCCTCCCGTGCCTCCACCGGGTTGATCACGTATTTCCGGATTTCCTTCTTTTCCGCCTCCGTCAGCGCGCCGTACAGCACATACAGCCTGGCACTGCGGATCAGGGGACGCTCGCCCCGGCTGATAATCTGAATACACTGCGCCGCCGAATCAGCCCGCTGGTCAAACTGTCCGGGCAGATACTCCACCGCAAACGCTTCCGCATCCCCCGTGTCCACGGTTTCGGACACCGTATCCAGCTGCGGCTCGGAGAAGACGGTCCGAACCGCATAGTCAAACAGCTCCCGGTCGATGTTTTCCACATCATACCGGTTCAGCAGGCGGACCCGTTCAAGATTCCGGATGCCCAGCAGCGAACGCGCATCATTCAGCAGTGTACGGGCCTCATTATCCAGGCCCGGTTTCTTCTCCACATAGATTCTGTATACCATGTTTCTGTCCCTTTCGTTCCTCAGCCATTCAGCGCGCGCCTGCCGATATCATGACGCATGTACCGGTTCTCAAAGGTCACCGTTTCCGCCATGGAATAGGCCTCACGGACCGCCTCCTCAAGCGTGTCCGCCGTGGCGGTCACGCCCAGTACCCGGCCGCCGCTGGTCAGAAGCCGTCCATCCCTGAGCACGGCCCCGGCAATGTCCACATGCCCCCTGACCTTCTCCGGAATGGTAATCTCATACCCTTTCCCATAGGCCCCCGGATACCCCTCTGAGGCCAGAATGACGCAGCAGGCCGCCCCATTCCGGAACCGCACCGGGCACTCCCCAAGTTTTCCAGCCGTTACCGCCTGCATCACCGTCAGCAGGTCGCTTTCCAGCAGCGGCAGCACCACCTGCGTTTCCGGATCCCCGAAACGGCAGTTATACTCAATCACCTTGGGACCATCCCGGGTGATCATGAGGCCAAAGTACAAACAGCCGCGGAACGTCCGTCCCTCTGCCTTCATTGCCCGGATGGTGGGCAGGAAAATCCGGTCCATGCAGGTCCTGGCCACCTCCTCCGTATAGAACGGATTCGGTGCAATGGTGCCCATTCCGCCGGTATTGGGTCCCCGATCCCCATCCAGGGCACGTTTGTGGTCCATGCTGGAGACCATGGGGACGATGGTTTCCCCGTCGGTAAAGCTGAGCACCGACACCTCCGGACCCTCCAGGTATTCCTCAATGACGATCCGGCTGCCGCTGTCCCCGAATTTCCGCTCCTCCATGATTTCCCGCACAGCGTCCATGGCTGCCTCCCGGGTCATGGCAACGGTCACGCCCTTCCCCAGGGCCAGGCCGTCTGCCTTCACCACCGTGGGAATCGGCGCCGTTTTCAGGTAGTCAAGGGCTGCCGCGGGCTCCTCAAAAACCTCATACCTGGCGGTGGGAATGCCATACTTTTTCATCAGGTTTTTGCTGAAAACCTTGCTGCCCTCGATGATGGCCGCTTTCCTGTTCGGTCCGAAGCAGGGAACCCCGATCTCCTCCAGCGCATCCACGCAGCCCAGCACCAGCGGATCATCCGGCGCCACCACCGCATAGTCAATTCCGTTTTCCCTGGCGAACCGGACAATGGCCGGGATATCCTTTGCCCCGATATCCACACACTTGGCATCCCCGGCAATGCCGCCGTTCCCCGGAAGGGCGTAGATTTCACTCACCGAGGGATTCTCCCGGATCTTTCTGATAATGGCGTGTTCACGGCCGCCTCCGCCGATAACCATGATTTTCATGCCGCACCTCAAACAGTTTTTTGCTTTAAGCTGAACGTGCCTCCCGTGTCGCACACAGGAGGCCGGAAATATCAGTGATGGAACAGACGAACGTGGGTAAAGCACATAGTCATGCCATACCGGTCACAGCAGTCGATCACATCATCATCGCGAATGGACCCGCCCGGCTCGGCAATGTACTTCACGCCGCTGCGGCTGGCGCGCTCAATGTTGTCGCTGAAGGGGAAGAAGGCATCGCTGCCCAGCGCCACGTTCTGGCGGGTGCTCAGGAACGCACGCTTCTCCTCAGCCGTCAGGGGCTCGGGACGCTCCGTGAAATACTTCTGCCAGATGCCATCCGCGCAGACGTCCTCTTCGTTCTGGTTGATATAGCTGTCCACGATGTTGTCGCGCACCGGACGGACCACGTCGCTGCGGAACGGCAGGTTCAGCACCTTCTCATGCTGACGCAGGAACCAGGTATCCGCCTTGGTGCCCGCCAGACGGGTGCAGTGAATGCGGCTCTGCTGTCCTGCGCCCACACCGATGGCCTGACCATCCACCGCATAGCAGACACTGTTGCTCTGGGTATACTTGAGGGTAATCAGCGCAACGATGAGATCCCGGACCGCGCTCTCCGGCAGTTCCTTGTTTTTCGTCACGATCTCGCTGAGCATCTCCCGGCTGATTTTGGAATTGTTGCGGCCCTGCTCAAAGGTGATGCCGAAAACCTGCTTGGTTTCCTGAACCTCGGGCACGTAATCCGGATCAATTTCAACGATATTGTATCCGCCCTTGCGCTTCTGCTTCAGGATCTTCAGCGCTTCCGGTTCATATCCGGGCGCAATGACGCCATCTGACACCTCGCGCAGCAGCATTTTGGCCGTGGTTACATCGCAGGGATCACTCATGGCCACCCAGTCTCCATACGAGCAAAGACGGTCCGTTCCGCGGGCTCTGGCATAAGCGCAGGCCAGCAGCGAATCATCCAGGCCCTCAATATCATCCACAAAACAGGCCCGCTTCAGTTCCGCACTGAGAGGAATGCCTACGGCGGCGCTGGTGGGGCTGACGTGCTTGAAGCTGGTCACGGCCGGCAGGCCAATGGCCTCCTTCAGTTCCTTCACCAGCTGCCAGCTGTTGAACGCATCCAGGAAATTGATATACCCCGGCCGTCCGTTCAGAATCCGGATGGGCAGATCACTGCCATCCCGCATGTAAATCTTCGCAGGGGTCTGGTTGGGGTTGCATCCGTATTTCAGTTGAAACTCTTTCATCTTTATCTCCTCAATGAGCAGCAGCCGGGTCTTTCGGCGCCGCCGCTTTTCTGATTCTCAACATTCACCGTTCGACGCTGCGCGTCGGCCCAATCCTCAATGAGCAGCAGCCGGGTCTTTCGGCGCCGCCGCTTTTACGATACTCCACTTTCACCGTTCGACGCTGCGCGTCGGCTCAATATCAATGATTCTTATTCACGAGACGGTTTTCGGCACGGCCTGTGGCCAGATCCACGTAACGCACGTAAAGGCTGATCTTGTTGTTTTCATTCAGGGCATTCCAGAGCCGTTCGGTCATCTCATCGATGCTGTCACAAACGGCCATGCGCTCCGGCTCCCCCTGGAAGGTGGGGATGGGGTTTCCGTCACAGACATAGGTGTGGAGGAAATGCCCGAGGCCGTTGAGCGGCGCATAATGATAGGTGTAACGGTTGCAGGCGGTGCCGGCGGCATCCGCGCTTTTGAGAATGCTCATCTGATAGCTGAAATCCCCGTTTTCAAAGGTCAGCATGCCGCTGATCCGGGGCGTGAAATTCGGCGCATCCGGCTCAAAGCAGCGGGATTCAAGGGCCTTTGTAAAGGTTTCACCGTTTTTGAGTCCTTCAACGACCGTGTCGGTCTGATTGCCGTTGGTGACCACCAGATGATTCTGATAGCTGCGAATGGCTGCATAGATGATGAGGCTGGGATCCTGAACTTTGCTCTCATCAAACGGCTCGGTAAACACCTCTCCGTCTTTCTCGGTAAAGATGCGGTTGCGGCTGTTTTCGCTGCGGCCCATGATGAAATAGGCCGTCATGGCGCGGGTTCCATCCGGCGTTTTGCCGATCACGATTCCGCGGCCGGGATAGGTATTGTCCCTGAGCAGTTCCTCCGGCGTCTTCTGGCCGTAGATGTTCATGTTATCCATTTTTTCCTCCTCATCCCTTCCGGGAAATGATCTCCGCACACACTTTTTCCACACTCTGCGGCAGAATGATCCACTCTGCCTGCTCCATCACCCGGCGCTGCAGGATTTCCGGGGTATCCCCCGGCTGAATCTCCACGGCCCGCTGGGCGATAATCTCCCCGCCGTCCGGAATCTCATTGACAAAATGAACGGTGGCGCCGGTCACCTTGACTCCGCGGTCAAGGGCCGCCTGATGCACTCGCAGACCATAGAAGCCCTCGCCGCAGAAGCTGGGAATCAGACTGGGATGTACATTGATGATCCGCCGCGGATATCGCGAGGTAAAGGACTCGCTCAGGATGCTCAGGAAACCGGCCAGGACAATGACATCCGTTTCATTCTCCTCCAGTGCCGCGGTCAGCCGCTCCTCAAAAGCCGCCCCGGAGCCGCAGGCTTTCCGGTTGATTTCAAGAGATCGGACATGAGCTGTTTCGGCCCGCTTGAGGGCGTAGGCCCCCGGGCGGTCGCTGATGACCAGCGTCACACAGCCGCTTTGGATAATGGAACCCTGTGCATCCAGAATGGCCTGCAGGTTGGTTCCGCCGCCGCTGACCAGCACGGCAATTCGCGCTTTCTGTTTTTCCATCTCAGTTCCTCAGATGATTCGGATTTTTTCGTTGCTTTCCACGATCCGGCCGATGCAGTAGGCGTCCTCGCCCTGTTCCCGCAAAATGGCCAGAGCCCGTTCAGCGTCCTCAGGGGCGACCACGATGCTCATGCCCACGCCCATGTTGAAGGTATTGAACATGTCCCGTTCGGTGATTCCGCCCTGACGGGCGATGAGATTGAAGATCGGCAGAATGCGAATGCTGCTGCAGTCAATCTCCGCGCCCAGACCATCCGGAATGGCCCGGGGAATGTTCTCATAGAATCCGCCGCCGGTAATGTGGCTGATGCCCTTTACCTGCACCTGGTCAAGCAGAGCCAGGACCGGCCTGACATAAATGCGGGTGGGCGTGAGCAGGGCCTCCCCAAGGCTCTGTCCGCCCAGCTCGGCGACAGGTGCGCGCAGATCCGCATGCTCCACATCAAATACCCTGCGCACCAGGCTGAACCCGTTGGAATGGACGCCTGAGGAGGGCAGCGCCAGAACCACATCACCCTTTTTCATGGTTTTGTTGTCAATGATGCGCGCCTTGTCCACAATGCCGGTGGAATAGCCGGCCAGGTCATACTCATCCGCCGGATAAAAGCCCGGCATCTCCGCGGTTTCCCCGCCGATCAGGGCCGCGCCGGCCTGCACACAGCCCTCGCAGACACCCTTCACGATCTGTTCAATGCGCTCCGGCACATTTTTGCCGCAGGCGATATAGTCAAGGAAGAAAAGGGGACGCGCCCCGCAGCAGATGATGTCGTTGACGCACATGGCCACGCAGTCAATGCCTACCGTGTCATGCTTGTCCATGAGGAACGCGATCTTGAGCTTGGTTCCCACGCCATCTGTTCCGGATACCAGTACCGGATGGGAAATGCCCGTCAGGTCCGGTTCAAACAGTCCGCCGAATCCGCCCACGTCCGAGCAGACCCCCGGTGTTTCCGTCCGGCGGATGTGCTTTTTCATCAGCTCCACTGCCCGGTAGCCGGCGGTAATGTCCACACCCGCCGCCGCGTAGGCTTCCGATCTTGAATTCTCAATCATGTCCTATTCCTTTCCATCCCAGCAGTAGGTACACAGTTCACAAGGATCAAGACCGATGGCCTTGATCACCCCTTCCAGTGTCTGGAATTCCAGAGAGGCAAAGTGCATCTGTTCACAGATGACCTCCCGCAGTTTTCTTCCCCGTTCGGTGCTGCCATCCGCATACTCCTCGATATGCCTGAATCCTTCCTCCCCTTCCAGTTCCAGGATCACGCGCCGCGCAATGAGCTCGAGATCGCTGTTGGAACGGCTGAAATTCAGGTATTTGCAGGCATACATGATGGGCGGACAGGCACTGCGCATATGCACGGATTTGGCACCGCTCTCATACAGGAATTCCACAGTTTCCCGGAGCTGTGTCCCCCGCACAATGCTGTCATCCACAAACAGCAGATCCTTGTCCCGGATCAGCGCATTGACCGGGATCTGCTTCATCTTGGCAATCTTATCCCGGTCGATCTGGCTGGCCGGCATGAAGCTGCGGCTCCAGGTGGGCGTATACTTGATGAACGCCCGGGCAAAGGGCTTGCCGCTCCGGTTGGCATAGCCAATGGCATGCGGCGTTCCGCTGTCCGGCACGCCGCCCACATAGTCAATGGGCACCTCCCGGTTCGCTGCCTCATCGTTTTCCGCCAGGATGGCACCGTTGCGGTAGCGCATTTCCTCTACATTAACCCCCTCATACGTAGAGGTGGGATACCCGTAGTAGCTCCAGAGAAACGAACAGATCCGCTTTTTCTCCTTCGCCGGTGCCAGCACCCTCAGGCTGTCCGGTGTCAGCTCCACGATCTCCCCCGGTCCCAGTTCCTTTTCATCCTCAAAGCCCAGCTTGTGATAGGCAAAACTTTCAAAGGCCACGGCATACCCGTCCTCGCGTTTTCCGACGGACACGGGCAGGCGGCCCACCAGATCCCTGGCCGCAATGATGTGTCCCTGCTCCGTCAGGATCAGGATGGACGCGGTCCCCACGATGGACTGCTGCGCAAACTGAATCCCCTCGGCAAAATTGCTCTTCTGGTTGATCAGGGCACTCAGCAGCTCGGTCTGGTTGATGCGTCCGCCGGTCATGCTGTCAAAGTGACCGCCGCTGAAACTCAGATACTGACGGATCAGTTCATCTGAATTGTTGATTACACCGGTCATGCAAATGGCATACGTGCCCAGGCTTGAGCGGATCAGCAGGGGCTGCGGATCGCTGTCACTGATGCAGCCGATCACGCTGTTGCCGCGCATCTCCTCAAAAATATGCTCAAACTTGGTCCGGAATGGCGCATTGCAGATATTGTGAATCTTCCGCTGAAGACCGATCTCCCGGTCCCAGGCGGCCATTCCGGCACGGCGCGTGCCAAGATGGCTGTGATAATCGACACCGAAAAACACATCCAGCATGCTGTCCTGCTTGGATGTGATTCCAAAGAATCCGCCCATATCTAGTCTCTCCTAAATCAATCGTTCTGGCATGAAAAAGCTGTTTTCGCTTACGCGAAAAACAGCTTGCTCAGTGTCATGGGATCGATATATTTCCCGTCCTTATAGACGCGCATATTGCCGCTGGCAATCTCATCAATCAGCATGACCTTTCCCTCGGCATCGTATCCGAACTCGAACTTGATGTCATAGAGCTCCATGCCCTTTTCCTTCATGTCATCCGCGACAATCTTGGTGATCTTCTGGGTCATTTCCTTGATCGCATCATACTGCTCGCCGGTCATGACGCCCAGATCAATCAGGCCATCCTTGGTCACCAGCGGATCGCCCTTCGCGTCGTTTTTAAAGGTTGTTTCCACATAGGCCGGCAGATCCGCGCCCTCTTCGATATAATCGCTGTAACGGCGGTAGAAGCTGCCCACCGCCTTGTAACGGCAGATGACCTCAAGGCCCTTGCCGAATACTTTCGCAGGTCTGACCTCCATGGTGGTCCGGCCAAGATCGGCATTGACATAGTGCGTGCTGATACCGGCGGCATTAATCTTCTCAAAGAAATAGATGCTCATGCGAAGATTGACGTCTCCAACACCCTCAATCGTCAGTCCGACGCTGTTTTCACCGGGATCAAATACGCCGTCCTTGCCGGTGCAGTCATCCTTGAACAGCAGTTCATAGTTACCGTTGGGAAGTGCGTAAACATTCTTTGTCTTGCCAGTGTAAACGAGCTGTTTTTCCATGTTGGTCTCTCCTTTGTTCGGTCGAATGGTATCCATTTCAGAGTTTCTCCGCGATTCCCTCATCCTTCTGGAGAACCGCCGCCGCATCCGCGGCACGTTTTCCATCCAGCAGCATGGCCAGTGCCGCGTCCTCAACGGCCAGAATCTGGGCCGCCAGCAGTGCCGCATTGGCGCCGCCGTTAATGGCCACAGTGGCCACCGGAATGCCGGTAGGCATCTGTACAGTGCTCAGCAGCGCATCCAGTCCCTCAAGGGACGGACCCGTGCAGGGAATCCCGATCACCGGCAGCGTGGTGCCGGCCGCCAGGGTGCCGGCCAGATGGGCCGCCATTCCT
>DGWH01000140.1 GCA_002395225.1 Christensenella sp. UBA4263 | reverse complement strand
AGCTTTCCAAAACCATATGAATGTTCGTGGGAAGCTCTTTCTTCCAATCCATCCCAATCGGTATCGGCAGTAACCAGCGGATGATGGACTTCCGGTCTGGAAACTTTGCGCTCCTGGGGCCAACCCAGAAGGTATGCCAGTGCGCCGCCCGCTCATGAGGTCGCGGACTGGAGTGAGCATAATTCCAGTTTCAGTCCTGAAATAGTTTCAGAAATGACTGCCATGACCAGCACACAGCCAGGGAAAACACAGTTTTTGAAAAAGTGTTCTCCCATGACCGCCATGACCGTCACATCAGGAAATCGCTCCGCAGCTTGAGCCCGGTCACAATTCTCCCGGTGCTTTTCTTCATGCGCATGTGGCCTGCGTTCTCCAGTTCCCAGTAGAAATCCGTAGTGTTCCGGGCGTACTCGCCGTTGCGCTGGCAGTATTGACGGTATTCCTGGTAAAGCTCGCCGGACTTCTGTTCCAGCCCCGGCTCCACATCGCAGCATTCCTCAAGGAAATGGCTCAGCCAGTCGTTGCCCTCTCGGTATTCGCTGATGGCATCCCGGACACATTTGGGCGGGTTCAGTTTGAATCCGGCGTCGATAGCCTTTTTCGCGCCTTCGATCACCCAGGTCATGATGTAGGGGCTGGCGTTCTCCACCAGGTAATCGGTGTAGTTCTTGATGTCGGTTTTGCCCTGGATCTTCGCGCCGAAGGGGATCACAATCAGCCGCCGCCATGTGCCGTCATCGCTGGCTCCGACCTTGGGCAGGTGGTTGGTGTACAAGACCATCGTGTGCGTGGGCACGTACTTGAACGGGTCTTTGTACTTCTTCTCAGCCTCGATCTCGTCAGTGGAACACAGCTGTTTCACCGTGCTGGTGTTCAGCCGCATGCCTTCCTCCAGTTCAGCGGCAATGATCAGGCGTTTTCCCTTGAGCTCCGCCATTTCCGGCTTCACATTTCGCTTACAGCCAACCGTCAGCGCGTCGGCGCTCATAATAAAACGGCCTGGCGGCAATAAACCGTCAGACGCATTGCTTCTACATAATTTCAATATATTTCCGCAGTTATTAAAAACTGCGGAAATATATTGAAATCCGTCCTTGCATATGCTATTATGGCTTGGGATTCTCGGGGAGGTGGTTCCATGACGATGACAATCCCGGCTGATCAGCATTTTCTGTCGCTGTCAGACCTTCTTTCATCTGGCTTCTCGTATTATAAAATCAACAAGCTGGTATCAGAGGGAAAGCTCATTAAGCTGAATAATAAGACGTACGAGAACACCGCCTACAGCGGCGAGACATCCGATTTTGAAACTGTTTCAGTATATGCGCCTAAGGGAGTCATATGTATGATGACAGCGGCACGGAACTATGGCCTGACAACCTTCCTTCCGGATGCGGTAGACATCGCCATCGAGAGAAATATGAAGGTCTCAACGCTGCCGGACTGGCCAAGCGTTAACATCTGGTATTTTCCCGAAAAGCGATATAGCGCCGGGATCACCAGCATTGCGGATGCTGCTGGTGAGTACCGCATTTATGACGTTGAAAAAACGGTGATTGATATTCTTTATTACCGCAATAAAGTCGGTATTGAGGAAACGAAGGAAGTTCTGAAAAAATATCTTGCACGGCCAGATCGGAATCTGATCCAGCTGCGGCGCTACGCTGTTACGCTGAGATGTGAAAAAATCCTCGGTACCTATCTGGAGGTGCTCCTATGAATAATGTAGCTTCAGTCAAGGACAGGCTGAAGAACAAAAGCATAGCAACCGGAAAAACTGTACAGGAGCTTTTGACTGCCTACGGCCTCGAAAGAACCATATTTCGCCTGTTCAAATCCCAATATGCCAGCAATTTCACTCTGAAAGGCGGAATCTTCCTGTACGCCGTTTTCAATGGGAATTACTCGAGGGCAACCACGGATATTGATCTGCTGGCGCAAAAGATCAGTAATGACGTTGAAGACACGAAAGCTGTATTTACGGACGTCTTCTCCTTGGATGTTGATGATCCGCTCCGCTTTGATCTTGATTCTCTTGATGTTCGTCCTATCACCGAATTCAAGGATTACCATGGAGTGAATGTGTCCATCATGGCTTATCTGGACAGAACGCGGATTCCGATTTCGATCGATATTGGTTTTGGAGATGTGATCGTACCGGAGAGGGTGATGATGGATTTTCCGGTTATACTCAGCGACGAAAACCCGCACGTTTATGTATTTTCCCTTTGCTCATCTGTGGCGGAGAAGTTTGAGGCCATTGTATCTTTGGCCTACGACAATTCGCGTTTAAAGGATTATTATGATCTTTATGTGCTGGCGACAACGCATGATTTCAATGGAGATGAGATAGTTGAGGCTGTTCGGGAAACCTTCGAAAACCGCCATTCATCGTTGAATGAGATTGTAGCTTTTGAAAAAGGTTTTGCCGACAATCCGCTGCGGCAGACAAGATGGAATGCTTTTGTGAAAAAGAAAAAAGTCCTGCTGCCGATAACTGCAGGAAACCATCGAAATGATTCAGAAGTTTATGCTGCCTGTGGCCAATGCCGTGCTGAGTAATTCAAAGTTTGATGCCAGTTGGTCGCACGAACAGCAAAACTGGCTCTAACTCAGTATTTTCACGCCCGTGTTCAGCCGATAATGAACCCAGCAGAGTCGTGAACACCCCGTGTTCAATGGCTGTGAACACAGCTGAACACACCCTGAACACAGGCATCGTGAACACAGCCCAAAACGTAAAAAAGCCCATATTTCAAGGGCTTCCGAGGTGTGTTCACGTCCATATTTCAGTTTGACGACTTGACCGATAGCCCAGAGCACATCGTTCACATCGAAAAACAGATGATTTCCGAACGATGTATTCTTCTCCCCTGCCCGGAGGGGTGTTCAAAATCCGGAGTGTTCACCGTCTTACATAACAAAGCGCCTGCCTCTTGAGATACACGCGTCGGTGTGGCTCAAGTGACAGGCACTTTGTGTCGAGGTGAACGATGTGATAGAAATCGGTGCGGCTCAAGGGCCGGAAATCGTGCGCGACAATGAAGTAAGGTTAATCCTCAAAAGAAGTTATAGGCTTACCATACTTTTTCTCGAAGGGATCATCATCTTCTTCTGGAGGGTTGTTACGTATATATTCTTCATAACCGTGCTCCATCTCGGCATCTATCTCATCAATTTTTGAAGGTTCGAAAGTTCCATGGTATTCGTCGATAAAATCATCCATGCATTTGGGCGCTTATGATGATGAACCCGCGACGGTTGATCTGATGCATCGCTTCATGGATGAACAGGGATACACGCTTGATATCACTGATCGGCGCATGCACCATGAGATTTATCTGAGCGACGCAAGGAAAACAGCACCGAACAGGCTGAAGACGATAGTCCGGCATCCGATCAGGAAAAAATAGAAAGAGCTCGACAGACTGATTGATTGTTTGCGCAGCCATTCTGCTGTCCACTGCGGTGTGCTGCAATCTGATATAGGCCTTCTGCAGTGCGGAGCCGATCAGCCCAATGCTCTCCCTCTACTTTGCCGCTTCCCCTTCGGAAAACCATTTCTGATAGAGACCGGCAATTACAGTTTCGATGTTCTCAGGTTCCATCTGGATATCCCGAATGCCGGGGATACCGGCAAGTAGGGCAAATAACCGGGGAGAAGGGATCATTGTACCGTCATAGCGGTAGGTAAAGCGGTCGCCGCTTCGGTCCACCAGCGTCAGGCCGTCCGGCACGGGTGATTCAACGGAGGTTGTCAGCCTCACCAGGCGATGATCCCCTGTCATACGCAGGAGAGCATCGTAGCTGCCGTCGAAAGCCAGGCGGCCCCGGTTGATCAGAAGCAGCCGGTTGGCCATTTCCGCCAGATCATCCATATCATGGGAAGTGACCATCAGCGTGACGCCAAGCTCCTGGTTGGCCAGCTTCAGGAAATCGATCATTCTGCGCTTGGCCAGGACATCCAGACCCAGGGTCGGCTCATCCAGCAGTACCAGTTCAGGTGAGTGCAACAGGGTCAGCGCGAGATCTGCCCGCATGCGCTGCCCGAGAGACAGTTCGCGGGAAAAGGTGTTCCAGAGCGGTTCCAGGTCAAGCAATTCCTTCAACCGGCTTACATTGCGCATATAGACATCGTCGGGAATCTCCCAAACAGCCTTTTTCCACTCAAAGGAAGCCCGTACGGGATGATCCCACCACAGTTCGCTCCGGTTGCCAAAGAGTACGCCGGTACGGCGCATGACCTCAATGCGTTTCACGCAGGGATCGGCACCAAAGATTTTCACCTGTCCCTGCTGTGCCCGGAGCAGGCCTGCGAGCAGCTTGAAGGTTGTGGATTTTCCGGCACCATTGGGCCCGGCGTATGCGGCAAACTCACCGCGGCGCAGCGTAAAGCTTACGTCATTCAGTGCATAAATCCGGCTGTGTTCCCGCTTCCACAGGGAAACAGGGCGGCTCTGGTCAAAGTATTAGGTTACGTTCGCCAGCCTGACGATACATTCATGATTTGCTTTCATTTGTTTTCCTCCCTTTTAGCTTCGATGGCCCATGCCTTTGTATCGATTGCAGCTGTATTGCAGATAGTGCCGCATACCCGCGCGGAAGCAGCATGTCGCAGCCAGCGCGAACGCAGCGGCGATACAGACGGGAAGTATCAGTACAATTCCGGTCAGCCTGCCCAGCAGCGCCAGCGACGGCAGATAAGCCAGCAGGCCTACAGGCAGCACCGTATACAACAGGCTCATCAGCCAGCGGGGCAGACCGAACAGCGGGAAACGGCCCAGCTGGCTGTTCAGATCCAGAATCAGGGAGGACAGTTCCTCACTGGCGACCGGAGTCCGGAAGGCAGATGATCCGAAAAGGAAACTCTGGCCCAGGGTTAACAGGGTATGACAAAGTATATACAGAAGGAGAAGAGACAGACGAAGGAGCGTCACTTCCAGGTGCAGCCGGGTCCAGGCCAGCATTGTCAGCAGGATTCCGATCAGGAAACCACCGCTGCCGGAAACCGGCATGAAGCCTTCGGTGAGCAGCTGCACGATCAGCGGACGGGGTTGGATCAGCATATGGTCCACCTGACCGCGGCCGATCCTGCGGCTGATATGAAGCACGTTGAAGCCGCCGAAAAGCATATAGCACAGCCCGTCCGCAAGCTCGAAAAAGCCGAGCATCAGCAGGATTTCATCCGTGTTCAGCCCGCCCACACCGCCGAAACGCACGGCCAGCAGCAGTATGCCGGATACGGCAGTCAGATTATTGATGATCTCCGCACAGACCACGATCAGCGCCGCCTTGAAGTCCTGCATTACCCAGTTCAGATCCATGCGTGCATACAGCCTGAGCAGCCGCAGGACCGATTGAATCTTATCCGCCATAGGACACCATCCTTTCCCGCATCGAAGCAAAACGCCATAGCGCCAGCGGCCAGAGCACCACGTTCCAGAACAGCTGCGCCGCCAGAACGGTCATCGGCTCTGCAAGCCCGGCATAGATGGATAACGGCCCGCCGGCCAGGGAACCGAGCGGTGTGAGCGCCAGAAAGCGTCCGAGTCCCCACGGCAGCGCGGCGAAGGGAATGACGGAACCGGTGAACAGCGCTGTCAGCGACTGACGCATATCGTGTACAACCCATTCCAGGTTGTTCAGGCGGATCAGCAGGCAGGCGAAGAGATAATCCACTGCGAACCCCAGTGAAACGGTCAGCACCAGAGAAGGGAGGAACCACAGGCTTGCCGGGCGAAGATCCACGCCGCAGAGCAACGCGATACCTGTGACCGGAAGCGACAGGATTGCAAGCGGCAATACCCAACCACCTACGGTGTGGGCTGCCAGCTGGGCAAACAGGCCCCTGGGCCGCAAATACAGTTTCAGTACTGAACCGTCATGCAGCTAGCCGGAGGCCGGCGTCCGAACGTCCAGCATCGGTGCAAGCACTGTGGAGAGAATCGTATATACATAAACCTGATTGAGAGTCAGACCCTGCATATCTGCACCCTGCATGAACAGCGAGCGCCAGATCATCAGCAGCGCGCCCAGCTCGGCAGCCCGCAGCAGATACTGAGCGATTATGTTGGCAAGGCCGAAATAACTTTTTTCTTTCAGGCACATGCGCGCGGTTGCGCGCCAGGCCGTGAAATGCTTCATTGCGAATCATCCTTTCTTTTTTCAGACACACAAAAACGGCGGCCCTTATCGGACCGCCGGCAAAATCACAATGAAATCTGATCAGAGCGCCTTGACGGAGGCCAAAAAGGGCAGACTTATCCCATCAAGAGCAAAATCATACGCGAAACAACGCGCAACGCGGACAAGATACCTCATCTGCTTCATGGAAGCTGCCCCTCCTTTCTTCATCGCTTGCTTATTGTATCATGCGCTGTCTGGCATGTCAATTCAGGCGCTTTACAATTACGAAAGCCCATATTTCAAGGGCTTCCCAGGTGTGTTCACGTCCATATTTCAGTTTGATAACTTGACCGATAGCCCAGAGCACATCGTTCACATCGATGGGGTCACAGGTTCGAGTCCTGTTGCGACCACCAACCCGAAAAAGTCTTGAGAAATCAAGGCTTTTTCTTTTTGCCCTCTCCCCCCCTGAGAGGGTGCATTTTTCCGTGCCGACAGGGTGCAATTCTCGATGTGAACGAGTTGAACAACCAACCCGTTCATGCGAGTCGATGTGAACGAGTGCCCGGCGTCGATGTGAACGGCTTGCTGGATTCGATGTGAACGGGTACCCTGCTCGATGTGAACGATTTGCCGGACAGGCACACTACCTATAAACATCTACACACCGAAAACAACTACTGCGGAGCCTTCTGTCAGCACACCGTTTCTCGTAAAGGTCAGCATCACCGACCTGAACATCCGCAAGGGTCCTTGTACAGATTATGCCAGGACGCAGTATATCCCTGTCGGTGTCTACACCATCGTAGAGGTTAAGTCCGGCAAAGGCTCGACTGCCTGCTGGGGACGGCTCAAGAGCGGCGTGGGCTGGATCAGTCTCGACTATGTTATAAGAATATAAAAAAAGGCGGGTAGAGATGTTGTTGGATAATACGACGAATCGACACCCGTTCCAATGATTTTCGACACTCATTCCAAAAATTTCCGACACCTGTTCCAGCAAGCCGGTAACAGCCGTTTTTTGTATTGCAGAGGGCCAAGTGCCTAGCGTCAGTTGTTGCACATAATGCAACAACTGGATGCTGATAACAGGTTGCCTGCGCAGGCAACTGAGCCATATTCACCAGATCGAATCATGACAATCGTTCCGTGTTCAGGATTCTGCGCAGCGATTCCATAAGCAAAGCATAGGGAATATCAACGGCATAAGGAAATTGACGCTGGTATCTGGCCCATTGTCGTTTAAGGTCTTCGCTGCTTTCCAGCCGGGCGATAATTGCCTCCGTATTCTGAAGGATACCGGTGCTTCCTCTGTGTTCCGCCGTGGCTTTCAAGGCTTCCCGGAAAAGTTCCGGCTGATAATCCTGTGTTTTTTCGAGAATATACACATCATAGAAGTCACGGGGCCTAGTGGATAAAACGCCGCGCCTTAGAATCGTTTCCACCTTCTCAGCCAGTATCGTCTCCACGTTGTATCCCCACAGTGATATTCTCAGATCCGGATTGAACATTCCACGAAGCTCATAGGCTTTCGGATTTGGCGTAATCACATCCCCGGTGGAGATATCTATCGACAGGGGTGTCAGGACTGTATCATATGTGGCATCAAGCCGTACACGGTATCCGCCATAGACATCATCCTTCCGAATCGGCTCAATGGAAATCATCTGAAAGCTTACCTCATCATCAACCGAAACACTGCAAATCGCGGTGATGGCCTCCCTGATCTGCGGCTCCGTCAGAGGAAGATTCCTGAGAGTCGTATCAAGGTCCATGGTTGCCCTGGTATCTATGCCGACAATGGCAGTCACCAGCATTCCACCTTTGATCACGAATTTCTGCTGATATTCCGACCGGGACAGTCGTTCCAGAAAGCGTTCAAACATGTAATTCTGCAGAACAACCTGGGCGGCAATGCCGTTCTGTTTTGCATAATGATTGATCCGCCCCTTGAGGCTCATACCCTTTGAACTCATAGCAGCACCTCCAGGTAGGGCTTCAGTGCCTTCGTAACATGGAATTGTTCCGCATATTCCGATAACCGGTTCAGGTCTTTCTCACTGCTGGCTGCATAGGCCTTGACGGCGTCAGTAATCATTTCAACCGAAAACCGGGACCGGCTGCGGATCAGGTCACAGATCGTTCTTTCAAGATTATAACAGGGGACTTCATGGCCGAAAGTGGTTTTCCTGACCGTTGCGCCAAGGAGATGCAATTCCGGCTTAACATAGTGGCAGCTGCATTGCCGCTTCATACTCTTTGGAACAGATGCATTGCTGGGGATGGTGATGGAATGTGAGAAAGGAGTTCGTTCTGCCAGGTGGTTCAGGAAAAGAGCGGTATCATGTGAGAAGATAATCCATTTAGAATGCAGAGACAATGCATACATGTCATCCTCTATCATATCCGGCAGCATATAAATACCGCTTCCGACCCGCTCTATTTTTCCGGAACGGACATAGTTCGTCAGTGTTTGTTTGGAAATACCAAGCTCCAGCAACTGTTTTGTGGAAATCATTCCCCCGTAGCCCTGGATTGCTTCATGAAGTGTCTGGTTCATGCGATCACCACCCGTGGTTGATTTCTGTATCGATATTGTACTCCATATCGATACAATCGTCAATCGTAAGGGGCAGGATGCAGTTGTCCTGTGACGGCGATCAAGCCATACGAATTTTGCCCTTATTTGACTTTCCGGAAGAATATGACAAACCCGCAGAGTCGCATAAATCCACAATATTTGGTGTCTCGGTAGGCATTAACATACTACATAGGTAGAGCACATCGTTCACATTGATGGGGTCACAGGTTCGAGTCCTGTTGCGACCACCACAAGCCCTTGAAAACACTACGTTTTCGAGGGTTTTTCATTTTCTCGGGAAGCTTGTATGTTCATTTTGGTGAGCCGACATGAATGGAATCCATCACGCCGTTCACATCAAAAAAAACAGATGATTTCCGAACGATACATACTTCTCCCCCGACTGGAGGGGTGTTCAAAATCCAGTGTGTTCACCGTCCTGCATAACAAAGTGCCTGCCTCTTGAGATACACGCGTCGGTGTGGCTCAAGTGACAGGCACTTTGTGTCGAGGTGAACGATGTGATAGAAATCGGTGTGGCTTAAGGGCCGGAAATCGTGTATAACAGTGGGGCGATATCGAAAAAGCCATGCAATTTCTTTGTGCATGGCCGTCAATGGTAGACTGGTGCTTGTACGATTAACTTCCGATTTTTCTTCTCATTAGGCTGGAATCCAGCTGACTTCCGGCTGACGTTTCTTATCCGCGCAATCCGTCAGATAAAGATTAATCAGGGTTTGATACGGAAGGCCTGTTTTATCCGCCAGATCCTTAAATACTGGATTGTGCTGTGATTCAGATTAATCGTGATTTGCTGCTTCACTCTGTTTGCATAAGGGTTTTTCTGTGCGTTGGAAAAATCATATTCGTTTTTCACTTTTCTCACCTCATCCTTCCTGGAATTGCCTGGATTCATTTTTAGTGCTTTTCTCGCGGAAATAATCCTGATCACAGATTCGGACGCTCTGTAGCAGTGACAAACAACGAGCAAATTGGCTTGCAGACTGAATCCAAGGATCACAAACCTCTCT
Source organism: Christensenella sp. UBA4263 (assembly GCA_002395225.1). Lineage (GTDB taxonomy): Bacteria > Bacillota > Clostridia > Christensenellales > Aristaeellaceae > Ventricola. The sequence goes on along the minus strand of DGWH01000140.1, from coordinate 22,588 downwards.
TCATCCTAGGAATGCTCGGGATCGCTGATCACCAAAGCATTGACATCCTCGAAAACCGTAGAGGCCTCCTCAAAGGAAACTCCATGCTTCTTTCGGTTAATCAGATCCTTCTGCGGATCCCACTCAAAACTCAGCATCTCCATAATTATAGTATAATTATCCTCCGCCTTTTGTCAATCAGGTAATCTTCTTTTCATAGGCGCGATCCTTAAGAAAATCAATAGTTTTTTGGTAAGCCCCCATTTGCCTCCCAACTCCGATCATATCATAATCCTGCACTTTTTTCAGAAAAATTTTTACTATTCTTGATCACCATAATGGTGATTCATATTCATATTCAATTGTTTCAGAAAATGCTGAAGAAAGAGATTCTAAAGTGCTAAAGTTCTTTTGCGGTCTGTTTGAAGATATTGTCAAAAAGATCACAAAATAAGGCATTAAGTGAATTGGCGCATCAAAATAGCGAGGTGTAAGATGAGTAATAAATCAGAAATGATTATTTATCAAACAGAAGATGGTCTGACTAAAGTAAACGTAACCTTTGATGCAGATACAGTTTGGCTTTCTCTAGACCAAATGGCAGAACTGTTTCAAAGGGATAAATCTGTTGTTTCCAGACATATTAGGAATATCTTCTCTGAAGGAGAATTAATACGGGATTCAGTTGTTGCAAAAAATGCAACAACTGCCGCAGACGGAAAAATATACCAAGTTGAGTATTATAATTTAGATGTAATCATATCTGTTGGCTACCGTGTAAAATCACAGCGCGGTGTTCAGTTCAGGATCTGGGCTAGTAAAATCATCAAGGAATATATGAAAAAAGGCTTTGCCATGGATGATAACCGTCTGAAAGAATTAGGTGGGGGCAATTATTTCCATGAGTTGCTGGAACGGATCCGGGATATACGGGCTTCTGAGAAAGTTTTTCTACAGACAGGTTAAGAATGTAAAAGATTAGCGGATACTCCGCACCCTGCTCTGTATCCGTTAAGTATCCAATTCAGTTGGCAGGCATATTTCAGAGACAGGCATGCTTTTCGGTTGCCTATCTGAAATAATAGTGTAAAATACGATTGGGAAGATTTGAAATGGAGGGGTGCTTGTGCCTACTTATACATCCGTATTACAAAAGCCTCTGGAATCGATCCACTTCGAGGATGATCGGTTTATGGAAGAACTGCTTGCGGTCGTGCAGCTCTTTCGGCCTTTCTCTGAGGCGATGGATGCGTTTCTGAAGGAACATGGTTTTTCCGGTGATGAGAAGGATCCGGATGCCAGGGCGGCGTTTGTTCGGGCCGCTTTTGCAAAAGCCGGCATGGAAGCACCGCGTGAAGTTCGGGAGTGGTTTACGGGGCAGCCGGTAAAACGGGACACCGTTTTTCAGATCTGTTTTGCTTTCGGACTTGACGGCGGGGAAACGGATGAGTTTTTCCGTCGGATCTACATCAGGGAACGCAGCTTCAACTGCCATCAGATCCGTGAGGCCGTCTATTACTTCTGCCTGAACAATGGACTCACCTGGGCGGATGCACAGGATATTCTGAACCGAATACCTGCGCCAGACCGGAATGCCGGAAATGGGGAGGGCGTGTATACAGGCTCCATCATTGCGGAACTGAATCAGCTGGAGTCCAAAGAAGAGCTTGTGGACTGGCTGAATGAGAATATCGAACAGTTTGTCCCGTATGGGAACGTGACGGCATATGAAACCATCCGGCGTTTATGGCAACAGGCAGCCGGGCCGGACGGACTGCTGATCCGGGAACAGCAGCATCTCGCCTCGCTGCTGGATGATGAGGCCATGGGAAAAAAGAGCACATTCCGTGCAGGCAGTGACGGGACGAAACCCTATGATGCCTATCTTGCCATCCTGCAGCTGGACAAGAAGACGGTCAAAAAACTCGGAACGGACCGCTCTATCAGGCCGATTCTGGAAAAGCTGCATGAAGATGCGCGGGACTCCTTTCCGGACAGGCAGGGTATTGATCTGATCCTCCGGGGCGAACATGTCTCCTATGAGCGGGTACGGAAATGGCTGGTCCTTCTGACATTCTATACATACTGGGCGAAAAGAGCCCTTGCCACAGGCAGTTATGAAGCAATGCCGGATGATGGGGAACGCTGTATTGCTGAGATGAACCGGTATCTCATCGACTGCGGCTATCCGGAACTGTATGTGGGAAATCCGTATGACTGGATTTTCTTTTATGTCCTGAAAGACAGTGAGCCGCTGCGCACTTTCCGCTATATCTGGAATGAACTGCTGACCGATACACTGGAAGAACACCGGTAAATCCAGATCAGAATTTGTCCGGGGTATGATGAAGACGAACAAAAGAAGGTTGTCAGATCCGGGCCCGGGCCGGACTGTCTGCACATGAGACTGACGCTGAAGAGGCGCGTTCCTGCCTGGATAGGGCAGATGGTGAGCGGCAGATATCAGGCAGGCCGCCCTGGCCAATGGGATCTGCAGAGGAGGAAAACGGATGGATGGGAGAATCGCCCTTGCCCCGGGCACTGTTCTGAAGCTGGCAGGCGGCACAGGAGATGTTCCTTACACAATCACCAGGGAGATTGGCCGTGGCGGCTCCTGCCTGGTGTACGATGCTTCTTACACGGACAATCTGGGCAACTACAAGCTGGTGCGGATTAAGGAGTGTTATCCCTGTGTGATGCGCATCATGCGAAAGGAAAGCGGTGAACTGCAGCCGGAAGCCGGTGATGCGCAGGCTTTCAAAGAAGCGAAAGAACGCCTGATTGCCGCCTATCAAAAGAATCATGAGCTGTTCATGATCAGCGAACTCACAAACACCGTGGCGAATACGTCTGAGATTTATGAGGCAAACGGCACCATATATCTTGTTTCGGTTTACATGAACGGGAAAACCTTCGGTGACTTTCAGGGCGAAACACTGCATGACTGTGTTGCGCTGATTCGCAGCACTGCCCGTGTGCTCAAGCGTATTCATGATGCCGGATATCTGTATCTGGATCTGAAACCGGATAATATCCTGACACTTGAAGGCAGTCTGGATCTGGTGCAGCTGTTTGACTTTGATTCCATGATTTCCCTGGAAGATTTGCAGAATGCGGTTCAGACGGGGGATCCCGGCAGGCTGCGCACCTCCTACACCAGGGGGTATGCCTCTCTGGAGCAGCAGACGGGAAAACTCCATCAGCTGGGGAGACACTCGGATCTGTACAGTCTGGGTGCGGTGCTGTTCCATGCCCTGTGGCATAGAACGCCCTCGGCCTTTGACTGCGAACCGGATGCGAAATATGACTTTTCCTGCATGACCTATGGTGACAGGACGTATCAGGACAGACTGTTTCGGGCACTGACACGTTTCTTTCATAGGACACTGGCCAGTTATCCAGCGGACCGCTATCCGAATGCGGAGGAGGCGATTGCGCAGCTGACTGAAATTCTCAGTCTGGCAGATGAGTCGAAACCGTGGGTATATTCCTCGCCTGTGGGAAGAAGCGCGGCTTTCTTTGGAAGGCAGCGGGAAATGGATGCGCTCTGTGACCTGCTGGCGCAGGCAGACCATGGGACTGGAAGCGTGTATGGTATGGGCGGTATTGGAAAGAGCACGCTGGTGCGCAGGTATGCGGCCGACCATTCGGATGACTGGGATGCCATTCTCTGGCTTTACGATCAGGGAAATCTTGCCGGGGCTTTTGCGGATGATACGCTGGTCAGGATCAATACCGTCCACAGGATGAAAGAAGAAAGCACGGAGGAATACCTGCAGCGGAAAACCCGGGCACTGTCTTCCATTGCCAATGAGCAGCGCATCCTGCTGGTCATTGACAACTTTGAACCGGATCATCTGGAAGAGCTGGAACTGTTCCGGCGGATTGGTTTGACAATCCTGCTGATTTCCCGGGAACGGCTGCCCGAGGGAAAGTGCCCGGCCATGCAGGTAAAGGAACTGAACGAGGAGGACCTGGCATGCCTCTTCCGGCATTATTCCCACTGTGACCTCAGGGAGAAACAGGAACAGGAGGCGTTTCGCAAAATCATTTCCCGTATCAATGGGCACACCCTTCTGACGGAACTGATCGCCAGGCAGATTGCCAAAAGCTACCTGGATATAGGGACGGCGGAATCCATGGTGACCGGAATTGGACTGGCAGATTTACCGGATGAAAAAATCGATTATATCCGGGACCAGTCTGTATGGCGGGGAACACTCCTCAGCATCCTTGACCGACTGGTAGAGATTAACCGGCTCCGGGAGCAGGACAGGGTTTGCATGAAAATGCTTTCTCTGTTTCATGCGCCGGGCATTGAGGCGGGGCTTTTTAAAAGCTTGACCGGACTGATTTCTCTGGATTTCATCAATGAACTGGAAGCATCCGGCTGGGTCATGACAGACAGCCGGAATCTGTATCTGCATCCCATGATGCAGGAATACATCCGTACCTGGCCGTGGACACATGCGATGGAGGGTTCGGCTGAACGGATGATGTGCAGCCTTTACGAGATGATTCATCCTGCCGGAACAAGGCATGACCTGAGCAGACAGTTTCCGGAGGATTATGACAGACTGCGTCGCCTGCATACGGTCGCGCAGCAGATGATTGATCATACCGACCGGACAACCGAAGCTTCCCAGCGATTAAAGCTTCGCTGCCTGATGGATTCCCCGGTGGATCAGGATGCCTCTGTTCTTGCTCAGATGCTGGAACTGCTTGATGATCCCAGGTATCTGGATGAGAGCAGCATCCTGCGCCTGTATGAAACGGCAGCGTATTACCAGGCGCGTCTTTACAATCCGGATGATGCTGTCGCTATTCTGAAAGAGATGAAGCGATACCTGAAAAAGCATCCCAGTGATTACTATCGGTCCGCCTATCACAGGGCAATGTCGGTCATCCTTCACAATGCCAGCCGGAATTTGGAACGCATCCTGAAACATGAGAATAAAGCCATTGCTGCCGCCCGTGTTTCGACGCATCCGGAGACGAAAAAGCAGCTGGCAGCCTGCCTGATGAACAAGGCCAGAACGCTGATGAGTGAGGGAATACGGCAGGGAGAGGTGCAAAAGCTGATCCTTGAAGCGGCACCGATTGTGTCCGGATTTACGGAACCGCTGGATTATGAGCGATATCAGTACAGCTGCAACGCCGCTATGTTTTTTGCCATGGAAGGGGACACGGACAGTGCGCAGGCTATGCTGGACGCGGCGGATGCGATTGCATACGCGTCGCCGGATTCAGATCTTTCCGTTGCGGAACATCTGATTGAGGAAGTCGCACCGATCCGGCTGGAAATGGGACAATTTGCTCAGGCGGCTGAGGCGGTTACAGATGCAATTCACCTCTGCGAAAAGCATCCGGAAGCAATACGCTATCGGGAAACGATCTTTGATGCCTATCTCTTTCTTGGCAGAATTTACGTGATGGATGAAGCGTACGTCAGGGCAGAAGACGCCTTTAATGAAGCGGAGAAGAGAGTACAGGACTCACCGTATGAGTGGAAGCTTCCGCTTTGCCCGAAAGATGTGCGGGAAAAGGCGGAGCAGATCCGGTCCCAAATGCGGGATATAGGAACGGATCCGGAAACGAAGAAAAACACGGCTGTGCAGCAGATAACCATCCGGGGCAGGACGATAACCATCCCGATGGATTATCAGCGGGTGGATTCCAGACCGGGGGATCCTGACAATTCGATTTCATATATGGCCAGGACCGGAAGCGCCCTGTGCACTGCAGTGATGACCCCTGTGGAAGGAGAGGGCCGGATTCCGTCTTCAAAAGAGGAACTGATCGCAGGAATAAGGTCTGTCCTGAGTGAAAAGCAGGGACTGATTCAGGCAGAGGTGTTGGATAATCGTGCATTCAGCATCCTCAAGGAACTGAAGGAATCAGGAGGGGTTCAGTAACTCGTGGCTTATCAGAGGGTTTATCCGGAATTCGTGCTGAATATCCAGGCGCGCTTTGAGGAGATCGGACTCACGGGGTGGCGCGATACCCTGGTGTATGGACTGTGCCGCCAGCAGAACCTTGTCGGAGGTGGGGATGATCCATATGAAGGATGGGTAAAAGATCCCTATGATGAAACCCTCAGGACCGGATTTCTGATGAATCTGTCTGAGCTGGAGCAGTTTGATAAGCAGTTTCCCGAATCCCCTCTGGCCAGGTGCAGAGAATTTGTTAGCGCGATCGATTAACAGACAAGTATACGTTTACAGGACGATGCCAATGGGCATCGTCCTTTTCAGTTTATGCTGCACCGGGAAATCCAGAAACGCCGCTGCGCATGATATACTTGTTCCGGGCGCGGGAAAAGGTGCTTTGGCCTGCGGCTTTGCAACACGAAATGGAAATGAAAAGGAGGATCCCCATGAAAAAACTCATTATCGCACTGCTGGTCTGTTTGCTCATTGCCTGTGCGGCATCTTCACTGGCACTGGACATTGATGTTGCTGCACTGACAGACGCAGAACTGGAGGAGCTGATCCGGGAGGCGACCGCGGAGCGCAGCAGCCGCCAGAGTGTGCATGTCCCAATGATGGTTAATCAGTCTCCGGATAAATATACCTGGTATATTCAGGACTATGTCGGACGGAATGCGGCGGGATTTGGCTATACATCTCTCGGTGGTGACCGTCTGGATAAGTACGGTGCAGGCTATCTGCAATTTGTCTTCGTGACGGAAGACGGCATGTACCTGGATATCGGGGATGAGTCGATGCTCAGGCAGTATATCGTCACCGGGCAGAACCTGGCTCCCAACACGGAGATAAAGTACATTTTCAGTAAGGACAGCCAGGGAAATGAATACAGCAATCTGGTTGATTTCCAGAGTCTGAGTCAGATCGACCTGACCGTGCGGCGCATTGACGGTATACGGTGCGGAGACCCGATTGTCTTTGAGCTGATTCCTGTCCATCCCGCCCCGGATAAGTATACGTGCTATATCCGGAATTATGTGGGGAAAAACGTCCTTTCCTTTGGCTATACATCGCTGGGTGGAGATCGGCGGGATGAGTATGGACAAGCCAATATCAAACTCAACTTCGTCGCGGATGACGGTGCCTATCTGGATCCGGAAAATGAGGAACTGCTGAAACAGTATGTGGTTACAGCGCAGGATATTGCGCCGAATTCCGAGATGAGACTGACCTACCTGAAGGACAGTCAGGGGAACGAGTATTCGAACCTGATCGACAATCAGACCTATGAGAGCATTACGCTTTACGTGCATAAGCTAAAATTCGTTTATCCGGAAACAACCGGGGCAGTGCCTGAGACGGAAACAGAAGGTACCAGATCAACAGCTGAGGCAGCACCTGCTGCCTCAGCTGTTGCTGATGGCGTGGTAATGAGCTATCGGGATGTTCAGTACCGTCACACCGGCGACGGGCGAATCGAGATCGTTGGCTATACCAAAGCGCAGAGTTCCATCACCATTCCTTCTCAGATTGAGGGCAAAGATGTCATCCGTATCGCAGAGGGGGCTTTTGAGAACTGTACCGCTCTCAAAAGTCTTCTCATCTGGGCGGATATTGAGACCATTGGTGCCTCAGCCTTTAAAGGCTGTACCGGACTGAAGGAGATCAGCATCCCGGGTGAAACGACATTCATCGGGGAGTCAGCCTTTGAGGACTGCTTCAGCCTGAAAACGGTGATCATGTGGGGTGATCCGACCAGCATTGAGAAAAATACATTCAAAAACTGTTCCAGGCTGACAGACATCAGTTTGTCCAGCAGTGTGACAACGATCGGCGAGTCTGCCTTTGAAAACTGCACCAATATGCGGGATGTCATCATCTGGGGCGACATCACGCGGATTGAGAAAAATGCCTTTAAGAACTGTTCCAGCCTTGATGAGGTAAGCATTCCCAGCAGCTGCAGGGTGATTGAAGAAGCTGCGTTTCAGGGCTGCACGGATTTGGATACACTTATTCTCTGGGGGGACACGAATATAGGAAATTATGCATTTCAGGGCTGTGCCTGTCTGGAAGAGGTCAGCATCTCCTCCGGAACAGCGTATATCGGTGATTACGCTTTTGAAAGCTGCGTAAGCCTGGAGAACGTGACCATGTGGGGGCATTCCACCAGGATTGGCAGGAACGCATTCGCCAACTGTCCGAAACTCAAAAACGTGCCGCAGTGATGATTTTGGAAACGGAAAAAGGTGAGGCCTGCAAAGAAGATGGCCGTATAGCGGTAGTTTGCCGAATAGAATGGAAAGGTTATGGGAAGCAGAATTATTCCTGGAACGAGTACCGGAAGGAAGGCGGCACCGTTTACAGGTATAAGTGTCATTAACAGAAATTCTTCGATGGAAATGTCGTGACTTCCTTCCGTCAAAGATATGTGGAACAGAGCGGGAATTGCATTATATTCCGGAATTCCCGCCCAGCCCCGTCCGGGCTTCATTTTGTGAAGCGCGGACGGGGCTACCCTTTTTTCCGCCTGTGTTTGTTCCTGTCAGCAAGATGGTCAGGTTCCCATTGACGGAAAGGAAATCTGTCGCCTATAATAATGAAGCAGATCAAGTGGCTGCCTTATTTTCCGCGTTGTGGAAAAATATCATTCCGGGGACTGGAATCTAGAACGCGCACTGAAAGAGATTCGTGCCTATCCGAATTATGATCAGACTGCATTTGTTACTCAGAAAGCGATTGATCAGCGGCTAACCTTCAGCGGATATCAGGAGGTGTGACCCATGAGCGAAGAAGCGCTCGAATGGAGCTATCGAGAAGAACTTGATGAGAAATTGATCGCATCTCTTGCAGAAATGAAGGACCTTTCATTGGAAAAAGCGATGGACCTCTATTATCACAGCAGAATAGCCCGGTTGATTGGTGAGGGAGCTCAGGGAATCCAGTATCTGGATGTTAAGGTTCTGATTCAGATGATGTTGGAAAATGAGCCTGAATTGTTTGAAAATGACCAATTTGAGATAAACTGAACCAGGAGTGTTGAAACGATGACAAAAGGGCGGCTTGAAGCGTTCAGCGATGGAATCATTGCGATTATCATTACAATTACCATCCTTCTGATTGACCTTCCGCAGGGAAACGAATGGCCGGACCTGCTGGCCATTATGCCGCTGGTCATTTGTTACCTGATCAGTTTCATTCTTGTGGGAACGCACTGGGTGAATCATCATCATCTGCTCCAGGTAGCCGGTGAGGTGAACGGCAAGATTCTGTGGGCCAATCTGCTGTATCTTTTCGTTCTCTCGTTTATTCCGGTGACGACAGGCTGGGTGGGAAAGTCTTGTTTTTCCATGATTCCTGTCCGGGTGTATATCATCGTCAACATGGCTTCTGCCGTCGGTTATGTGCTTCTTGAACAGGCCATTATCCATTCCAGCGACAATGATCTCATCCGAATGGCCGTAGAGGAAAGCAGGAAGGAATTCTGGACATTTTTTGTTGAAGCACTGGCTCTTGCTGCCTCATTCATTCCGGAGGTGCATTACGCGGCATGCCCGCTTCTGGTGGTGGCCGTTTTGCCCTGGATCATTCCGGATCTGCGGATGAAACGGGTGTTCGATGAAATACAGCGCCAGAAGCAAAGTGAAGAGGATGACAGCAAAATGTAATCTGGCTGCCTTTGTGACAGGAGCCGGGAGATTCAGTCTGGAGCTCTGGATAAAAGGTGATGAATGACAGCCATAAACAAACCAATCCGAGAGAAAAATTGCCCTGTCGCGAAGCGACAGAACGCAAAATCCGGGCCGCTGCGCAGTGACTCGGGTCGGTGACCAGACATGGAGGAGGAAACAGAAATGAATCATCTTTACACCAGGGTCAGCATTCGGAAATACCAGGACAGACCCGTAGAAAAAGAGAAGACGGAGGCAATCCTTCGGGCGGCCATGCAGGCGCCCTCCGCCGCCAACCAGCAGCCGTGGGAATTTTATCTCCTTATTGACGCCCTGCAATGCGGACTGCAATTTGGTGGTATCACCGCCTATAGACACAGAAATTCCGCGGATGTCTCTTCCGACCATGGATTATCCCTCCCTCCGCCCGACAAGGGCTTATTCATCAGCACTTGGCTGTAAAAAAGAAGCCAATGGACGTTGTTCCATCAGCTCCCGTGTCCGTTTCAGATTCTTTTGTTTCAAGGCTTCTGCCCTTCGGATGAAGGACTCCTTCACCGGCTTTACCCGGATCAGGTTCCGCATCCTGGTATATTCCGCAATGTCCGCACGCAAAGCGGAGTCCGTGGCGCACACCGGATAGACCTCGCCGCACTCCGGGCAGCGGAAGAAGGTGAACTCGATGTCACCCTCCTGACAGGTCTCCGGCACGATGGACTCCGATACAGCGGAGCATTTATCGCATTGTATCTGCAGGATTTCCTCCTGTTTCTTAACAATCATCCGCTAAATTGTAAATTTCGTCCGATTCTCTTGACGCCATCGTCCGTTTCTGCTATCCTTAAGACAACGAAAGGAGGCTGATTCTATGTCGATCACTGCTACCGAACTGAAAGCCAACCTCGGCAAGTATCTCCTGCTTGCCGCTACAGAGGATGTTTTCATCACACAATACGGAAAGATCGTCGCCAAACTCACAAACCCGTTCCAGAACCGTGTGGAGATTGCTGAGTCGCTCTTCGGTATCCTTCCCCAGACCATGACCCTTGAAGAAGCACGAGAGGCGAGGTTAAACGAGGCATGAGAGTTTTGTTAGACACAAACGTTATCGTCGATGTCCTGCAGCGTCGAGAACCCTGGTTTACGGACGGCCAGAAAATCTTTTATGCGATTGCCAACAAGCAGATCACAGGCTGCATCACAGCCAAAGAAGCAGCCGACATTCATTTCTTCTCACGCAAGCAATTTACCGGTCAGGAAAATGTCGATACAAAAGCCAGACAGGTAATGACAAAGCTGTATGCGCTCTTTGAGTTGATTGATACTCTCGGCATTGACTGCCAGAACGCGATTGCTATCGAAAACAATGACTATGAAGATGCCATCATGATTGAAAGCGCAGTACGTTCCGGGCTTGACTGCATCGTCACAAGGAATCCGGAGCATTTCAAAGTGTCACCGATCCCTGTTTACTCACCCTCGGAATTTGTGCAGAAGCTAAATGAGCCATCTGCCTGAACTTCATCCCTCCCAGTCACATCGGCTGAGAGGGATTTTTCCTGTACATGAAATTTTATGTGGTTACCAATAAAGAGAAACTTGAGGCACTGTCCCAGGTCAGTCCCTATGCGGGAATGACAAGGAACGCGCCGGCAGCGATCGTTTCCGTCTATCGGAAAGACTGCGCCATTCCCGCCTATGCCCAGATTGATCTTTCCATCGCCATGGTAAATCTGTGGCTGGAGACGGATGCGCAGGGCCTGGGCGGGGTATGGCTTGGGATTGCACCTGAGGAGGAACGGATGAAAGCGGTAGAGGCGGTGCTGGATCTTCCTGACACAGTCAGAGCATTCGCTGTCTTCCCGTACGGCTATCCTGCTGAGGAACGAAAGCAGCAGAATCGTTTTGACGCATCCCGGATTCATTATGTGGATTGACGGGGAATACGTTTTCCCGGAGGTCCAAATCGGATCCGGAGGTTTTATGGCGACAAATGGATTGTTTTGACAGGTTCAGGAGCAAAAAGTGCATGGCCGGGGACTGCTGGCCATGCACTTTTTAAGTGTACAAAATCCCGGGATATTCCAAAAACGAATATCATGATATTCTGTCTAACAATTAGCACCCTTCCTGTCCGACTGGTATACTTGATGCAGTCATACAAGAGGTGCAGAGGAAGGAACAGGGGACGTGAATTTCAGGAGTATGGTCCGCGGTGTACCGGCGAAAGAGATGATTCGGTACAAGAGGCACCTGTTTCCATTTCCAGTCATGCACACAACGGTTCGGAGGAGACTGAAAAGATGATGAAACGATGGAAGCTGTTTCTGGTGTTGGCCCTGATTTTGCAGGGACTGTGCTGCTGTGGAACAGGTCTGGCTGAGGCACATATTCTGGTTGCCTATTTTTCCGCGACAGGGACAACGGCGGCGCTGGCACAGGATGCCGCGGACGTTCTTGGTGCAGATCTGTACGAGATTGTTCCGGAACAGCCCTATACGGAGGCGGATCTGGCCTACTATACAGGCGGACGCTGTGATCAGGAACAGGCAGATGCATCTGTCCGGCCGGCCATCTCAGGACAGGTCGAGCAGTTGGACAGGTATGATACGGTCATCATCGGCTATCCGATCTGGCACGGGGAGGCACCGCGGATCATCAGCACATTTCTGGAAAGCTATGACTTTTCCGGAAAGACGCTCGTGACGTTCTGTACCTCCCATTCCAGCGGACTGGGGCAAAGCGCGAAAAATCTGGTTCCGCTTGTACCGGATACGGTCACGTGGCTGGAAAGCTGTCGTTTCCCGGCAGGGGCAACCCTGGAGGAGATCCGGTCGTGGCTCTCGTCCATTGGCCTAGTACGGGAGAAGGAGACAGCGGCAGTGGGTGAATTTGATTTTGAAAACAAAACCGTGCTGTTGAACAATGGCGATCAGATGCCCATTCTGGGACTGGGGACGTATGCACTGGACCATGATACCTGTGTGAACTCCGTGAAAGCCCTTCTGGCAAACGGCGGCCGGCTCATTGATACGGCGTATATGTACGGCAATGAGGAAGCCGTGGGTGAGGGGATACGCCAGGGGATGGCGGAATACGGCATCCGGCGTGAGGATATTTTTGTCATCACGAAGATTTATCCGAATCAGTTTGATGATCCCGAATCGGCCATTGCCATGGCACTGGAAAAGCTGAATGTGGGCTATATCGACATGATGCTCCTTCATCATCCCGGTCAGAACGATGTAAAGGCCTATCAGGCGATGGAAAAAGCGGTGGAGGATGGAAAGATCCATTCCATCGGGCTCTCCAACTGGTATGTGGAGGAACTGACGGAATTCCTGCCGCAGATCACCATCACACCGGCACTGGTTCAGAATGAAATTCATCCGTACTATCAGGAACAGGATGTGGTGCCGTTCATCCAGGAAAAGGGCATGGTGGTGCAGTGCTGGTATCCGCTGGGCGGAAGAGGCTATACGGCGGAGCTTCTGGGAAACGAAACGATCCAAAGCATTGCCAGGGCGCACGGCGTTTCAGCGGCCCAGGTGATTCTCCGCTGGGACCTGCAGAGGGGAATCGTCGTGATTCCCGGCTCTTCCAACCCGGAACATATCAAAGAGAATCTGGATCTCTTTGGGTTTGAACTGAGTGAGGCGGAAATGGACGCAATCCGTCTGCTGGACCGGAATGAAAAGCATGACTGGTACTGACTGACCCGACATTAAAGCGTTACTTTGTCAAACCGATTCGCGCAATAACAGAAAATCCCAAAGGAGCGTTTGCTGAGGAGAGGTGTATCATGAATATTCTTGTGTTGAACGGCAGTCCACGGCCTAACGGGGAGACGGCAAAGATGGTGTCTGTTTTCCAGGAAGCAGCCGAGAAGGGCGGACATGTCGTGCAGGCAGTGAATGTCTGCCGGAAACAGATCCACGGGTGTCTGGCCTGTGAGTACTGCCACGGAAAAGGACAGGGAGAATGTGCGCAGAAAGATGAGATGCAGGAAATCTATCCCTTGCTCAAAAAGGCGAACATGCTGGTGCTGGCTTCCCCGATTTATTACCACGGGATCAGCGGTCAGCTAAAATGCGTGATAGACCGTTTTTATGCCGCCCTGTATCCAAAGGCTCCGCAGGAACTGGAAAAGGTCGCCATGTTCTTAAGCTCAGGGGATCCGGAGATGGATGTCGGGGCCAGGTTTTCCTATGACGGCGATTTTCTTGGTTATCTTGGCCTGAAAGGCATGGGCATATTCACGAATCACGATCCGGATGTCCTGACCGCAATCAAGCAGATGGCATCCACACTTTAACTGCCTGTCTGCGCAGAAATACAAAGCAATAGATGTGTTGATATACCAGGCATAACGGAGCCAACCTTCACAACCTAACCAACCCACCTTCTCTAAAACAGGGAAGGATACAGGAAATAGCGGTGGAGGGAGAAGGGATTGTTAAGTTGGCAGAAAGAGGATGGGCATCCTGTTTGTGACTAGATGAGATGATCTCATTTCAAACCACCTCTGCGGCCACACGGGCGAAAAAGAAAACCGCTGATAACAAGAAAAAATACGAGCCAGAGGATATTTCCTCTGGCATTTTTCATAACAAATTATGCACAATGGCAGTAAAAAATGGGGAGTGTGTGAGGTATGTGGGAGATGGATAGCGCATTGAAGGGGAGATAAGGCTTAGAAGATAAACTTGTCATCGGAATATGCAACAGCGATAAATACACGAAGCTAAACAGTGGTGCGGAGTCGGAATTTATCGAGGGTGATGTGTTTGAAAGTGGCGAAGATAGTTCTAGCCATGGTGGCAGGGGAGGTGTTAAGCTCGCGTAAGCTGTTTAACCCATTTATAACTGTTGACCATGAGATAGGCTGGAATGCACTTGAAGATCTGATCCGAGTTGACGATAAACATGATGGCAACGGGGGACCAGTGAAGGAAAAAGGCACCGACTACAGCCAATGGATACATGATCAGCTGGGAGATGATGTCCAGGTGCATGATGAACCGGGTATCGCCGCCGCCGCGGATGATTCCGGCGTTGACCGGCATCTGATAGGACATGGTGAAGATGACAAGCGTCTGAATGTTCATGAAGATATTGGCCATCTGTCGGGTTTCAGGGGAAATCTGGTAGAGGGACAGCAGCGGGAAACGAATAAGGGTATAGAGGAGAGCGAGCACCGCTCCGATCAGGACAAACAGAACCTGCAGGGTGCGGGTGTATTCTCGCAGCTTGTCCATCTCACCGGTGCCGATGGTTCTGCCGATAATGACGCTTGCAGCGGAGGCGGCACCTACCGAGGTGACCTTGAGCAGTGAGAACAGCGTGGAACTGATGGACTGGGCGGCAATGGCATTACTGTCCATGTGTCCCAGGATCATGGTCTGTACCGCATTGGAAACGCCCCAAAGGATGGAGGCCATGATGATGGGAAAACTGACGCTGAGGTAATCGGCAAACAGCTGCCGGTCCACATGCAGGCAGTCCGCCGGCTTCATCTGCAGTTTCTTTTCCCGGCAGAACATGTAGTGGGCGACCAGAAGGAATTCAACCAGCCGCGCAGTGAGTGTGCCGATGGCTGCTCCGCGGACGCCCAGTTCAGGCAGCCCGAAGCGCCCGGGAATCAGCAGAAAGTTAATCGCCACGTTGATGATCAGGGAGAGAACGGATACCTGCAGCGCGATTTTGACGGTTTCAGCGATGCGCATGGTGCCCAGCATCACGGCCGTGAATCCGAAACACACATAGGAAAAACGCATGATGTTCAGGTAGGCCACCCCCTGTGCGATAATGGTCTCGTCATTGGTGAACAGACGCAGGGCTCCCTGAGGAAACAGGCTCACCAGAATGAACAGGGAAAGGGTGATGGCAAGGTTGCACCACAGTCCGATGGCGGACAGTTTTTTCACGGCGTCCGGCCGCTTTTTGCCCCAGTACTGGCTGCCCAGGACAATGACGCCGTTGCTGACGCCATAGACAATCTGCTGCAGGACAAACTGAATCTGATTGACCGCCGCAACCCCTGACAGGGCGCTTTCACTGTAAGTCCCCAGCATGATATTGTCAGCCAGATTGACGGAAAGAATGACGGCCTGCTCGGCCATCAGGGCCAGAGTCAATTTGAAAAAGGAACGATAAAATGATTGATCCCGGGTAAACATGGCGCCTCCTGAAGGTGTTCAAATCTGCACCGTATGATAGCACCGGAAACGGCAGGCGTCAAAACTTTTCTCCGAGGAAAGAAACGCGCAACGAAAGGGGGAAAATGTGATATAATCAGGCCATGAATACGAAGATATGGATTCCCCTGATACTGGCAGTGATCATCATGAATCTGGTTTCATTCTGCCTGATGGGATATGACAAGCGATGCGCACGGCACCAGAAGTGGCGTGTGCCGGAGAAACGGCTGTTTCTGGTGACCGCGTGCTTTGGCGGCCTTGGCGGTGTACTGGGAATGAAGGTTTTTCATCACAAGACAAAACACTGGTATTTCCGGGTATTTTTCCCTGTCCTGCTGATCCTGCAGATCGCCGCTGTGGCTGCGGGGATGGTTTACTTTGGCTTTTGACCGATGCTGACCGGAGTGGCTGCACATTCCCGGTGTTTTTTGTGCCTGGAAACGCGAAAACGTTTTTTTAAGGGAACGTATTGACTTTATCATGACAGGGTGATAAAGTACTTATATGTTATCTTAATCTAACAACCTGCTCGGCCGATTCAATGCGGGAGGGGGAAAGCAGACGGCATTTGCAGTTTGGCGGCCCTCATAACAGGTACCGGCGACAGAAAAGAACTGTCCGTTCCGGCCACGGTGCCGGAAAGCTTTTACTCTGTTGGTTAGTTAAGACTAACTTCTATCTGCATCTTTTTGAATGACGGAGGAGCACACAATGAAGGAAAAGAAAGAAAATGACCTGATGGTGCTGCTGAGGTATGCGGGCAATTACAAGGGGCTCACTTTCCTGGGACTCGGTCTCTCAGCCGTGGCGATGGTTCTGGGAATGGTGCCTTATATCTGCATCTGGCTCGTTGCCAGAGATCTGATTGCGGTCGCACCCGACTGGAAAGCGGCATCCGGAATCGCAGGGTATGGCTGGATGGCGTTCGGTTTTGCACTGGCTGGAATTGTCATTTATTTCTGTGCCCTGATGTGCACCCATCTGGCGGCGTTCCGGACGGCGGCCAATATCCGCAAGCAGGGAATGGCGCATTTAATGAAAACACCGCTGGGCTTCTTTGACAGCAACGCCTCGGGACTGCTCAGAAATCGTCTGGATGGAGCCGCGGCGGAAACGGAAACCCTGCTGGCACACAATCTGGCAGACATTGTGGGAACCGTGGCCATGTTTATTGCCATGCTGGTTCTGATGTTCATTTTCGACTGGCGGATGGGCGCAGCCTGCCTGCTGGCGGCCGTGGTTTCGGTCTGTGCACTGGGAACCATGATGGGCGGCCAAAATGCCGGGCTTATGGCAGAGTATCAGGCGGCACAGGATGTGATGAGCAAGGCGGGAACGGAATATGTGCGGGGCATTCCGGTGGTGAAAGTGTTCCAGCAGACCGTGTATTCCTTCCGGGCGTTCAAACAGGCCATTGAGGATTACAGCGCCAAGGCGGAACACTATCAGGCAAACGTGTGCAAGGTTCCGCAGGCGGTGAACCTGACGGCCACGGAAGGGGCGTTTGTCTTTCTGGTTCCTGCCGCCCTTCTTCTGGCCCCTGCCGCGCTTCGTTCGGGGAATTTCGCGGGATTCGTGACCAACTTTGCCTTTTATGCCGTCTTTTCAGCCATCATCTCTACGGCCCTTGCCCGGATCATGTTTGCGGCCAGCGGCATGATGCTGGCTCAAACGGCATTGGGCCGCATCAACCAGGTGATGAGTGCACCGGTCCTGCCGGTGACGGATCATCCGAAAAAGCCCATGGACAACCTTGTGGAATTTGAAAACGTCTCCTTCACCTATGAGGGGGCAGAGGTTCCGGCACTGGATCAGGTATCATTCAGGGTGGAACCGGGGCAGACCATTGCCCTGGTAGGCCCCTCCGGCGGAGGAAAAACCACGGCGGCGAGCCTGATTCCCCGTTTCTGGGATGTCACCTCCGGCCGGGTGAAGGTGGGCGGCGTGGATGTGCGGGAGACAGATCCGCATGTCCTGATGGATCAGGTGGCGTTCGTCTTCCAGAATAACCGCCTGTTTAAAACCAGTATTCTGGAAAATGTGCGGATCTCACGTCCTGATGCCACCCGGCAGGAAGTGGAGGAGGCCCTGATGGCCGCGCAGTGCGGGGATATCCTGGAGAAGCTTCCAAACGGGATGGATACCGTGATCGGCACCGAGGGAACCTATCTTTCCGGCGGTGAACAGCAGCGGGTGGCACTGGCCAGAGCGATTTTGAAAAATGCGCCTATTGTGGTCCTGGATGAGGCCACGGCGTTCGCGGATCCGGAAAATGAGGCCCTGATTCAAAAAGCGTTTGCGAGGCTGACGCAGGGTAAAACGGTCATCATGATTGCGCACCGGCTTTCAACCGTTGTCAGTGCGGATCAGATCATCGTCCTGGCTGAGGGACGGGTCGCGGAGCAGGGTACACATGAGGAACTGGTCAGCCGGAACGGATTGTATGCGAAAATGTGGAAGGATTACAATCAGGCAGTTCAGTGGAAGATTTCTGCGGGAGAGGAGGCAAAGTGATGTTTGGTGAAGCCTTTCAGCGTCGTTATGCACTCAGTGATCAGGGACTCAGGAACACCCGAAAAGGGGCTTTCTGGACGGTCGCGGTGAATCTTGTCGTCATGGGCGGGATGGGCATTCTGTACCGCATGATGCAGGACTTTATGAATACCCTGACAGACGGTGCCCCACTGCCAAATGCCCTGGTGTACATGCTGCTCGTCCTGGCATTCCTGGTACTTTCCTTTGCGACGCATATTCAGCAGTATAAAGCGACCTATGGTCTGGTGTACGGCGAGGTAAAGGCCACACGTCTCAGTCTGGCAGAGCGCCTTCGGAAACTTCCGCTGGGGTATTTCGGGAAGCGGGACCTGGCTGATCTGACGGAAACCATCATGGGGGATGTGAACCGACTGGAACATGTCTGGTCTCATTGCCTCGGGTATCTATACGGTTCCTATCTTTCGACCGCGGTCATTGCCGTTGCGCTCTTTGTGTATGACTGGCGGATGGCGCTCTCCGTTCTGTGGGGCGTGCCGGTGGCTTTTGCACTGCTCTTTGGCAGCCGTACCGTGTCCCGGAAGAATTCCGAAAAACTGAAACAGGACAGTCTGCAGGTGTCCGACGGCATTCAGGAAGTCCTTGAAAACATCCGGGAGATCCGTGCCACGAATCAGGAAGGGCATTTCCTGCAGACATTGAATGAGAAGATCGACCGACAGGAAAAGACGAATATCCATGGCGAACTGGCAACGGGCCTTTTTGTCAACAGCGCAAGCGTGATCATGCGGCTGGGCGTAGCGACCACCATTCTGACCGGAACCAGTCTGATTCTCTCCGGACAGATCAATTTCATGCTGCTGTTCCTGTTCCTGCTGGTCATTACCCGAATCTATGCACCTTTTGATCAGGCGCTGGCACTCATTGCGGAAATGTTCATTTCTCAGGTATCCGCCAGCCGGCTGAACGAAATCACCAGTGCAAAAACGGCCGACGGTGCGGAACAGTTTGCCCCGCAGGGACATGATATCGAGTTCAGGAATGTCTGCTTCTCCTATGACAACAAGCAGGTGCTGAAAGGGGTCAGCTTTACAGCCCGGGAAGGGGAGGTGACCGCGCTGGTGGGACCATCCGGCAGCGGAAAGAGCACCTGTGCACGGCTGGCGGCCAGACTGTGGGATCCGGACAGCGGAACCATTACCGTGGGCGGTGTGGATATTACCGGTGTGGAGCCGGAGGTGCTGCTGAGGGATTATTCCATGGTCTTCCAGGACGTGATGCTGTTTGATGATACGGTGATGGAAAACATCCGGCTGGGCAGACACGGCGCCAGTGATGAAGAGGTGCTTGCAGCAGCCAGGGCGGCCAATTGTGACGAGTTTGTGGAGAAGCTGCCGAAAGGATATGAGACGAGTATCGGGGAAAACGGGGCAAAGCTTTCCGGCGGGGAGCGGCAGCGGATTTCCATCGCCCGTGCACTGCTCAAGAATGCGCCGATTGTTCTGCTGGATGAGGCAACGGCTTCGCTGGATGTGGAAAATGAAACCAGAGTGCAGGAAGCACTTTCACGACTGCTGGCGGGGAAAACCGTACTGGTCATTGCACACCGGATGCGTACGGTAGAGGCGGCAGACAGAATCGTCGTGCTTGCGGATGGAAAGGTAGCGGAACAGGGCACACCGGCCGACCTGATGAGCCGAAAGGGAATATTCCATCATATGACGCAGCTGCAGTCAGGCAGTGCAAAATGGAAAATCTGAGGGGAAAAGAAATGAAAGATTACGAGGCACTTTCAAGAAAGCATTTTGATGCCCAGGCTCCGCAGTATGATGAACGGGATACGGTCTACTATTCCCGGGAAGGGAAGATCAGCTGCCGGGACATTGCCCATAAGCTCAGCAGCTTTTCCTATACGTCGCTGCTGGATGTGGGCTGCGGGACCGGGTTCCTGATCGACCTTCTGGCAAAGCAGCGCAAAGCGAGATACGTCGGGCTGGATCTTTCCCCTGAGATGATCCGAATGGCAGAGAAAAAACAGATTCTGGGAGCGGAATTCACCTGCGGAACGGCAGACCGTCTGCCGTTTCCGGATGGGACGTTTGACATTGTGACCTGCTCGCAGAGCTTTCATCATTATCCGTATCCGGATAAAGCCATGTCGGAGGCCTTTCGTGTACTGAAACCGGGCGGACTGTATATCCTTTCCGATACGGGAGTCGGCGGAATCGGCGGCTGGATTGACAATCATATTCTGTTCCGGCTGTCCCGCTCCGGTGACTGCCATACCACCAACCGGCACGGCATCGCGCGGATGATGGAAAAAGCGGGCTTTGTCGTGGCGGAATCCAGGCAGATCAGCCGGTTCATCTACACCGTGACAGGAAGGAAAAACAAGGCAGCAGCTGATCCTGAAAGATAAGATTTGGAGGGGGAAATGAATATGAAACCGGATTACAAAAACTGGATGCCAAAAGGAATGGTGACAGGCTTTCTGGCAGCCTTTTTGGGGTGCACGCTGGCCGCAATCGTCTGCACCCTGTGCCTGACCGGTACACTGAAAACCGGAGTGACTATTGTCCTGACACTGGCGGCCGTGATTTTCCTGGCATTGACCATCTGGTCAACGTTGATGTACCGGGCATTTGATTACAACGGAAAGCGGCAGATGTCCAGGCAGATCATTGAGGGAACAGCCGCCTGGATCAATCTGCCGAACGGCGGCAAATGCCTTGATGTGGGCTGCGGCAGCGGAGCACTGGGAATTGCCGTCGGAAAGCGGAATCCCAGGGCGGAAATCATCGGGATTGACCGCTGGGGCAGAGAATATGCCTCTTTCAGCAAACAGCTGTGTGAAGAAAATGCCAGAATCGAGGGCGTCCGAAAGATTTCCTTTCAGAAGGGAGATGCGACGCATCTGGACTTTCCGGATGAAACCTTTGATGCGGTGGTCAGCAATTACGTCTATCACAACATTCCGGGTGATCGGCAGCAGTATCTGCTGGAGACCCTTCGGACGCTGAAAAAGGGCGGCACTTTCGCTCTTCACGACATCTTCTCCAAATCCAAATATGGGGATATGCGTGCGTTTCTGAACAGGCTTGAAAAGATGGGCTACCGGCATGTGAAACTGATTGACACGACAGAAGGCATGTTTATGAATCGGACAGAGGCCGCCTGGATGGGCCTGAATGGATCCGCCCTTCTGACAGGAACGAAGTGAACAGCGGACGCGGAGCATTATCCGGACCTTCGCGGATTCCTGCCTCTGCGGACAGACCACGTCGAGACCGTCTGTCTACTAACACATTCATAAAGAAAAAGGGCTGAAAAAGCCTGAAATACTGGGGTTTTCGTCACCAGGAGCAAGTTCCGCTCCGCGTGATGGGACCCCTCTTTTTATGTCCGCGGGAATTGGTCAAGAAGCAGGGTCGTGGTTACAAGTTTACTATTTCACAAGGTAGGCGCTGCCCGTTTTTTTTATTGCTTCTGGTAAAAACCGCACTCATACCCATCGGCCCTGAGCTCGATGCCGGGTATCCACGGCGGGGTCCTCCCCATCTGCTCACAAATGGCGTCCAGCGATACCTCCGGGCTGCACTCGATAATGAGCTCATCATGGACGTGCCCGACGATCTGGCAGTAGCTTAAGGTCCGTATGGCATGGGCCAGGATACTGCGCTCACTGCGGAGACATTTACCGTAGGACCCAGTGGTGGATTCGCGGCGAGAAGATCCTGGTCTGGCGTTGCATCAGCCGAATCGAGAAAAGAAAAGCGAATGTGGACTGCCCATCACGGACCATTTATGAGAATGACATGCACGCAGCTGTCGTGACTGCCTTCAACCAGCTGATCGCCCAGAAGGACGAGTTCCTGCCGGGAATGAAACTGGCGATGGAGCGGGCCATGCTGACCAGCAACAGCCCGAGGGTGACGGAGATTGATGAGCGGCTGGAGGCCCTGCAGAAGGAGCTCCTGAAGAAAGCCAATGCCAAACAGGGCTTCGAGGAACTGGCCGACGAGATAGACTCGCTCCGGGAAGAGAAGCATGATCTGCTGGTCGAAGAAGCCAACCGCGCAGGCATGAAGCAGCGGATGGATGAGCTCGAAGCCTTTCTGGCAGAGCAGACCTCCGAGGTGACGGACTACGACGAAGGGCTGGTCCGGCAGCTGATCGAGAAAATCACAGCCTATGATGACCACCTTGCTTTCGAGTTTAAATCCGGCCTTGAGACAGAAGTACAGATGTAAACGTAGCCATCACGCAGGTGCTTCTCCGGGGGCGTCTTTTTTTGTCTGCATGGTAGAAAAGTTCACAGGAG
>DGWH01000162.1 GCA_002395225.1 Christensenella sp. UBA4263 | reverse complement strand
TACTCCAATGATGGGCCCGGTTTCCGGGAGCCTGTCGTGCAGTCCAGGGAATATGCGCATATTCTGCCGCGGATCCGGAGCATTATCCCGGAATCTTCCATGATTGGCATGCTCCTGAATAACCGGGCAACACCGCTTGTGGTGAAAAGCAGCGCATCCGGGCTTGTGCAGCACGATGCATTTACCTGGCAGATCCGGCGAAACCGTTTTGAGGAAACCACCCTTTCCGATGAAGGAAAGCTGGTCAACAGGACGCTCAGCGACTGGCTCTGCAAAGTGAACGACGAGGAACGGGCGAGCCTGATCAATACGGTGTTCTCGCTGATTGAGTCAACCGGAAAAGGCTCCTTCAAGGAAATCACCGATCAGGGATGGAAGAGCCTTGAGACGATTATCAACAAGTACCGGGAAATCCCGAAAGAGCAGCAGCAGGAAATGTTCCGGCTGTTATCCATGCTTGGCGCGAGCGGCGGACAGGCTTACATGAATTACCTGGGCAACTATTTTGCCAGATGGGGACGCGGGGAAGATCCGCAGGAATCGAAGCTTGAAAGCGGAGAGAAAAAGGCATAACAGGCCCTGCCGCGCAGCGGCAGTAAGCTTAGCTTTGGTCAGTACCGGGTTGCTCGGGCAAAAGACCAGCTTGGAGGATTGCATACAGGGCCCTGCCGCGCAGCGGCAGTAAGCTTAGCTTTGGTCAGTACCGGGTTGCTCAGGCAAAAGACCGGCAATGAGGGTTGCAAACAGGGCCCTGCCGCGCAGCGGCAGTAAGCTTAGCTTTGGTCAGTACCGGGTTGCTCGGGCAAAAGACCAGCTTGGAGGCTTGAAGACAGGGCCCTGCCGCGCAGCGGCAGGGTGCTGAGTAGAGTCATGGGAAAAGCAGCGACGCAGAGAAGAGGTTGTTGAGGAGGGCGAAATGAGCAGGTTTTCAGAAAAACATCCAAAGGCAGCCAAATGGATCCGGCAGGGCGGTTTGTTTCTGCTTTTCAGCTATGTGGTGACGTTTATCAAGTGGGGAATGCTGACGTTCCTTCCGGCTTTCTTTCAGAAGCTGGTGGGGAATGTGGGGTGGTCCTGGCCGGCCATCAGCGTGAACTGGTTCGGCATTGAGATGACCCTGTCGATTATCGGCAACACACTGGCGGATGGCGGTCTTGCTTTTACGCTGGCCAATTTTACGAATATCATTCTCGGAGAATGCATCAACTTTCCGCTGCAGCGGAATGTGACGTTCCGCAGCAAAGGACCGCTTCTTTTGCAGCTGTTCCTGCACTTTGCCGGTACCCTGGGCGTATTTTTCATCATGAATCTGTTTACCTGCATCTGGAATCCGCTGAGTACGGCATTCCATCTGTCGGATGCGGTCAGGAATATTGTGACGACATTCATCACCGGAACCTTTTCGCTTGTGATCATCTTTTCCATCGATAAAACGATTTTTTCACCGGGGTTCGGGGAAAAGAAGCCGGTCAAAAGGGGAGAAGGAGGCGGATCAATGCCGAATGGGCACTGACCGGTATCGCCTGAAAAGGCTGAGAACAGCGGGGGAAATCCTCCGCCTGATCTGCGCGCAATCCTTTTGGAATTCAGCTGAAAAGTTCAGGGGACGGAGGAGAACATAAACCGCGTGATCCTGGCGATTGAAGCCGGGAGGTATGTAAGGATAGAGAACATGGACAGCCGGATGATTCCAGTTGTAGAGGAACGAGGATTCAGAACAGAATAAGATTGCCCAGTCGCTTTCTTGCTTACGGCGAGCAGGTTAGCGGCTGGGCTTTTTGATTTCCTTTTCATCCATTTATCATCAAAAGCTAATTATGTTGAGGATGTTGAGCTGGTCATCCTCCTTCATGAATAGGCACCGGATTTCAGGGGGAATAGAAAGGCCCCTCATCCAAAGCATCGTGTACGGCTTGCGCCATGGTCAGATTATCTCATGGATGAGGGGGCTGGTAAATCCGGAGTTCTATTTGACGCTCACGGTATGTGGTTCTTTTATGATAAGCAAGCGGCAGATAAAACATGACCCTGTTCGTTGTCCGTCAAATCTGAGGCGTGCCCGATCCGCTCCGGAAAAAGGCCATGAGCCAGGAGGAGAAAGAGCGGTGGGGCAGGAGTTCCGTTCTGACCGATGATTCCTGTGGGGATTGGAACGGATACGCAATCCATTCTTTGTTAAAGGCTTCACGGGTGTTTTGTTCCCAATAAGGCATCCGTTGAACCATGGAATCGCAGATCCCCCGGCCGGACAAGCCGTGAACAAAGTACAGGTCAGCCTGACTATTTGCCTCACCGTCAAGCACTTCTCTTTTCATTCCCTTCAGATACACCTGGAGGGGACATGCACAGACTGTCAAATCCGTTCATCACGGAAAACAGACAGCATCAGATCAGTTCTCGGCAAAATCTCCTGATCGCAGAGAGTTCTTTTTCAGCCCTCATTTGGATTTACTTGGGTTAATGGGAGGATTCTATATTTCAAAAAGGTATGCCGGGGTAAACAGATTTTCAAAAAGCATCCCGTCGCCATCGCCCTCAGGAGATTTCCAGATCAGGTTGAAGTTCTTGTCGAAGGAGAACACCGCGCTGACTTCCTTTTCCTCGAAGTCCGCCTCAGCATCCACCGTTCCGTCTTCTTTATACGTCAGCTTCTGATAGAAGCCTTTCGCGGTCACTGTCCGCGTTGCCGGATCATATTCACCCACATACTGCCAGGTGTTGTTGATCTTCGCGCTGTCCGCCCAGTTGATGTCCACCGCGTAATGTCCCTCGTTCCAGCGAAAGGAAATATGTGCCCGGTCACAGGCGTAGTCGCCCTGGAAATTTCCGATCGGAATGAAGGCCTGACCGGCACCAGCATCTTCCTTCAGATCCTTCCAGACCAGTCTGCCTTCCTCATTGATGGAGAAATCTGCCTGGCCATCATCATATTCATAGATACTTGAGTTGCCCAGCTCCCCATCTTCCTGCACCGTATTCGTGCTCTTCATTCCATTGTCAGAATGAAGAGTGCCGGTTGAATCATCGTAGGTCAGCAGGTATTCCCAGGAAGTAAAATCCTTATGTCCCGGCGTCCTGTAAATCAACATCTCTACTCCGTCCAGACGCACTTCGATTTCGACCAGCGTGCGTGCGTCCTCGGAAAGCCAGTATCCGTCATAATTCATTACTCCGGGATGTTCCTGGGCATAGGTCTTCTCTTCTGCATTTTCCGCCGTCACGAAAGCGCAGTTCAGCACCAGCGCCAGTGTCAGCAAAGCCATCATCATTTTCTTTATCATCATTTTTTCCTCCCTGTCATGATTTTTAGCATGAAATCCGGTGCTGCTCTTTTGGAAATGCACCGTATATTGGTTTATACGCAGAGGCACCTCACATGGCAGTATGGCTTCATGCATTTTGTTAAAGTTATTTCAGAATCCCTGTACATAAAATTCTCATTGTCCCGGAAACCCTTATCGAAACGAAGCGTGCGATCAGTGATGACTTTTCTCTGTGTCATAATCAGCGCTTTCTCATTTTTTTCGTCAGTTTTGGCTGAATAAAGAATGAAGGAAAACAGAAAATGGACTATCGACCATTCTTCTGCAGGCTGAAATGGATGTGCGGTTTGACTTTCCGAGTCGCCTGTTGGTATCCTTTATTCAAACCGGACGGGGGAGTTCCCATTCTGGTTTCATTTTTAACTTTTATTATGCAAAATTGGGGTTGAGGAAAGCCAGAGGAAAGTTCCCCTGGCTTGTTATTTTTATTGTTGTGTTTATTTTTCTTCTCTTCTTTTCTCTCCTACACCTCATTCTCCTGCCACGCAGAAGAAAAGTAAAACACAGAAGAACGGGATGATAGGCAGATAAGGGATTACGGTAGAGAAGGATGGGCGAGGAGCAGGGAGGAAAGAGGAGATGGTTGATAAGTAGAGAAGGGGACGGGGGATAAACCACCTGGAGAAGAATAAAGGTTCGCATGCTCAAACTATACTATCTGAGGAAAACGGAGGAGAAACATTCCGCAGCCAAAAAACAAAATAACAGATGGCCCACTGACGCTACTATGGACTGTAAACTCGCTGACCTGCTGCGAAAAGTTCTCCTACCACTTTCATTGATGCATTGAGACTTACTTCAATTTACTTTCATAATCTTCGAGATCATGAAACATGTTAGTTACGAAAACTCTGCTTCCTTCAATCCGATAGAGCAGAAAATATTCATGCGATCGGAAGTTAATTCTCTTTAATCCTCTCTCCAGAAGCTTTTTGCTTTCAGGATCAGCCAAACTTCCAGCCGACTTTTTCAACTCATCCTTCGTCTGAGAAAAGTCAAGCACGACATTCCGTGCAGCCTGTCGATTCTTTTTCTCATCCACAAGGTAAGCTTTGTATCTTTTTAAGTCAGCCTTGGCATCAGCAGTAACCAATACTCTGTATGTCTTCATGCATCAATCTCCGCCAGCAATTCATCCACAACATCATCCGCATCCTCGTACAATCCGGCGTCAATCTGTGCTAAAGAATGATCAATCCGAGCGAATAGCTGTGCCTCTGTTTGAGGTTGAAATGGAGCCACATCTTCTGTGTTCTGACTATCCAACGTGTCAACGACGGCCTGCAAAACATCCAGCTGCTTCGGGGTTAATCTTCTTAAGCTCGTCACGATTCTATCATACTGGCCCTCGCGCTTTGAAACTAATGACATAGAATCACTTCCTCCAGGATTTTTTCCTGCAACGCCTTTGCGTTGCCCCGAATACACCGATATTATATACTCTTATTTGCTCCCACGCAATGGGGAGGATTTTCAAACCTGAATGCTTTCGGATAATGACTGAACACAGCCGTCTCGTCAGCATATGTGGATGAGGCGCCTGTGACCATGGACCGAAATTAAATTAGAACACAGGACAGCGCATCACGGTGAAGAGGGTGGTGCTGCTGCCCTCTTTTTTGCGTATATGGACGCGTTTACGCTGGGTTGACTTCCATGTCAATTGCTGGGCCTTTCCCGCCAGTTTCTGTCTGTGGGCGATTTCACGAAAAATCGGTTGAATTCAATCCGCAGTTTTGCTTATTTTGATTATGGTTGTTGTAAAGCGGCGAACAGACGAAAAAACGGCCATACAGGGCGTGCAGGAGGCACAGCGACCATTCGTTAGATTCAGGCTCAGTACAGCCCGGGGAAATGACCAGCACTGAGGCTGGCAAAGGAGAAATGAATAAAACACGCTCGTTGAAAACATCATTGAAATCCGGAGAGAAAACTGAAAAAACAGAGGTAAACGAGAAAGGAGACGTTGATTTATGGTCAAGACTGAAGATTTTGTTCCTTCCTTACCACCCAAAACCGTAACGGAAAATATCGACTGGTTTGCCATCCTGGACTCATTCGATCCGACTGCCCTGGATGAAAAAATCCTGAATGAATGCGCCCGCAGGAATCCTTATGAAACCTGTTATAAGTGGGATATACCATCCATGCCGATCCAGGAAAGGCTGGAGCTCTCACAGACATGTGTGCGCTCAGACCGCCAGGCGCTGACGGCAGCGGTAAACAGAATTACGGAAGAGGGACTGACTCCGGCGATTTACAAAGTAAGCGATGTAAATTATGTACATTTAAAAACGCCGATATGAAAGTTATACTGTAGTGGGAGCATAATTCCCCTTTTGAGGTGGACGGTGCGTCTTCGAGAGATTTGCATCGGTTGTTTCTTCATTTTATTCCGAGTCAAGTTTAAGCATTTTCTATGTCCAAAACGTGCTGTTTTGGATCCAAACAAAAACGTGTGATTGACGCGGCGGCTTTTTCGTGATAAATTGTACCCGTGTTAAGCTTAGATAGCAGATGCTGTCAGAAAGGAAGTACTTTGCTTTGAAGTATGAAACCAGTCACTTTGGTGTAACCAAAGCCGGAGAACCGGTAACGGCGTACACGCTGAAAAACTCTAATGGAATGTCGGTGACCATTCTGGATTACGGCTGTACCATTCAGTCCCTGATTGTACCTGACAAATGGACGAAGCCGATTGATGTGGTACTGGGATACAAAACGGTAGAGGAATATGAGTACAACACTGGTTTTCTGGGGGCATTTATCGGACGTGTCGGCAACCGGATTGGAAAAGGCACGTTTGATCTGAACGGGAAAACCTATCATCTGGTTCAGAATGACAATGGAAATCATCTGCACGGCGGGACGGTCGGCTTTGATAAGAAGATCTACAAGGCACGGGTCGTCGGGGATGAGCTGGTGTTTACCGGATTCAGCCCGGATGGGGAGGAAGGGTATCCCGGGAACCTGCACATGACCATTCGCTACCGTCTTGGCGATGATGATACCCTTCGGATCATGTACAGCGCCGTGTCGGATAAGGACACGCTCTTTAATCCGACGAATCACAGTTATTTCAACCTGGCCGGATCCGGAACGGTACTCGAGCACGAACTGCAGATTTTTGCCCGTCAGTTCTGTGTCAATGACAACAATTGTCTCCCGACCGGTGAGCTCATGAACACCGAGGGATCTCCCTTTGACTTTAATCAGCCCAAGAAGATCGGAACGGACATCACGCACGCAGATGCACAGCTCCGTGCCGGCAGTGGATATGACCACAATTTCTGCCTCTCGGATACCTCTGAGTGGAAGAGAGTTGCCAAACTGAGCTGCAAGGACACCGGTATCTCCATGTGGTGCAGCACGACGCTGCCGGGCGTCCAGTTCTACAGCGCCAACCACCTGACTGAACGGGATGGAAAGTACGGCAAAATGGGCAGACGGGATGCCATCTGCCTGGAGACGCAGGTCTGGCCGGATGCCATTCATCATCCGGATTTTCCGTCGCCGGTTCTTAAGGCGGGAGAGGTCTATCTCTCTCAGACCGCCTATCATTTTGAGCGGGAATAAGACCGGACCGGAATGGCCTTGGCCTGGGAAGTGTTCTCAATAAAACAGAAAAAGTCTGAATCGCTGCGGCGGTTCAGACTTTTTTGCGTTCCGGCAGGGGAGACCCGCGGTGCGGAATGCCCTGTTGGGATGAAAAAAGCGTGCAGCAAGTGTGCTGCACGCAAGACATGGAGGCGTTTTTCGGCTGGCTGGTCAGATCACAGCATCTTCACAATCCAGGAGCCGTCCTCCAGCTGTCTGAAGCCAAAACGGGCAATCCTGTTTCCGGGCAGGTTCAATTCGACATAATGCCATTTTACCTTCACACCGTTTTCATAACGGTAAATCGTCCGTACGGCTTTGCTGAGATCAACCTCCAGACTGTCCAGCAGCGTTTTCGCTTCATCACTGAGGGTGTATCCGGAGACGGAAACAACATCGCTGAATCCGGCCTTTGAGAGAATGACCAGAAGCTGCTGCGTCGGGGAGAGCTCCGCCAGCGCTTTCCGCTCCTCACTCCTCAGCAGATCGTTGGCAGCAGAAACCGCCACGCGGTGGTTTGATTCGATGGTCTCAAGAGCTGCCAGACCGCTGTTATTGTTCGACTCGTCCGCTTTAACGCGCGTTGGCGCTTTCGTTTCTTCTTCCGGTGCGCCCTGGCTGATCGCCTCCACGGTTGCGGTCAGATAGACACCGCCGCCGCGGGGAACAACGATGTAATAATTGCCGTCGCTGTCTCTGAGCAGTGTCTCCTCTTTGCCTTCGCCGTTAAAGGCACCGGTAATCTGGTATCCGGAATCCGCACTGATCTTGATGACCACCTTGTCATCCTCATGGGCAACGTCGTATTCCTCGCCGGTAAAGTCAGTGAATTTCGTCGTTCCGTCCAGATCCACATGGGCGTTGCTGAGGTTCGGGTCCACCTTGATGATATACTGGACCTGCTTCAACAGTTCTTCGGCTGCAGCGGTGTCGTTCGTGAAAAACTCGCCGTCAGGCGCCATCACTTCCATATAGCTTTTTTCTTCACCGCTGATTTCACCGTTCTCATCATACTCATGATGGACAGTGGGATCAATCTTCCAGACGGTAAGATTGAAGTTTCCGGCGTTTACATTATCGTTGACGAGTATGGCGCCTGATTCACCTTTAATCGTTCCCTCGACAACCACATTCACGCTGCCGCCGGAAAGCGCCGGCACAACTTCAAGTGCAGTGCCATTGGAGGTAAGATCGCCTTCGATTTTGACATTAGCCGTTCCTGACACTTCCGGTGTTTTTTCTTTCAGGTCACCGGTTCTGTGCGTTTCAACACCATTCTCATCATAATGAATGGTATTGAAATCAGCATCCTCCTCAAGACGTTTTGTTCCGTTTTCGTAATAGTAGGTACGGATACCGGTCTGTGCATTGTATTCTGCTTCGATCGTCCCATCTGGATAATAGTCAATTGAACTTCCGTCTTTGAACGATTTGTATGTGACATTTCCATCTTCATCATAGGATGTCATCGGATAAATAGAACGGCCGATGGAGTTATCTCCGATAATCACACCGGCAACATCACCGGTAACGGAGTCATCATATTCTGAATAGTTTATCGTGGAATTGGCCTCCACATTTCCGTTTATAACCGCTGTGACATCAGAACCGCTGCCGACGACGGAAATCTTTAAACCCGCATTGGAATTGCCCGTATAAATTCCTGCATCATGTTTATACGTACTTGTCGAGGAGGTGGACGGTTTTTCCTCAACCTCTCTCTTTTCCATATTCGCGATTAAAGATAAAACCACGTCCCCATCCGCAGTATAGGAAATATTGCCTGATTCTTTTGCGGTCAAATCGACAGCAGAACCTGCTGCGATGGTGTAAATCGTGTTATATCCGGAGCCTGAGGCAATTCCGCCATCCGCCGTTGCCTCAGCGGTAATGCTGCCGGTTGTAATCTGTACCTCTGATTCTTTGCCGGTGGCCGTGGAAAATACACCCCTCGCGGCTGCTATAGACTCCTCATAGGGTTCCTGCTCGTCAAATTCAGTTTTTGAAAGCGAGGTGACTTCAATATCACCAGTCTTGACGGTTTGTTTTCCGCCGTCTTTGCTTTCAGCACGTACACCGGTAGTACCTACACTGTTGCTGTTTCCATCTGTATCAGATGCCTTAAGAGAAATGTTTTTTGACGTAATATCAAGCGTATTTCCCTTGCCTGAAACATCTTCTGAGATTCCGTATGCAATGTCTTTGCCGGCTGCAGAAATATCTCCGGTTGAGATCTCAGCCGTATTATTATCTCCGGTTATTTCTGCATCAACGGCTCTTGCGGAGCCATCTGACGATGTTGCGTTGATATTCCCGGCGTTGACGATAACCTTGTTTTCTGAACTGACGATGTTCTCACCATAGAGTTCGCGATCATAGTTATTCTCTTTTACCACGATGCCTGTTGCAGCGTTGGTGCCCACAGAGGCGATGTCTCCGGTTGATACCTCAGTGACCGTCTTCTCTCCGGATGCGTTTACAGCAACACCTGTGGCACTTCCATCCGCCGAGTTTGAGTCGACATTTCCGGCTTTGATGGTAATCGTATTCTCTACACCAAAGTCTTCCTCGGAAGCCCAGGGTTCACGGACATTCGTGTTTGTCCGTATGCCTGTTGCAGACGTATTGCCCTCGGATGAGATATCCCCGGTGTTTACCTCAATGGCATTCTTCTCTCCGGAGGTTTCTGCGGCAACAGCTGTCGTGCTATTCTCTGCTGAAGCCGTGACATTTCCGGCAGTGACGGTAACCTTATTCTCTGAACCAACCACTTCATCAGGATCCAGGTTAGACCCGGAATCCGAATGTGCCATGATGCCGGCAGCTGAACTTTTGCCCTCAGATGACAGATTTCCCGATGTTACCTGGGTGTTGTTCTGATCTCCGGATGCGCCCGCCGTAACGGCTGATGCATTTCCTTCCGTCGAGGTCGCTGAGATATCTGCTGCTTTTACAGCGGTTTCACTTTCTTTGCCGGCGGTAGAAACCACAAGGCCATCAGCATCTGCTCCTTCAGACGTTGCAGCGACACTTCCGGAGACAAGACTGGCGCTTCCCTGTTCACTGCTGGAAGAGACACTCGCGCCGACAGCTGTTCCATCCGAAGAGGCCGCATTGATGCCATTTTCAACCGTCAATGCAGCGGTCGCCGCATCTCCGTTGACAATCGCACCATACTGATCGCCCTCACCTGAAGCGTCAATTTTATCTGCCGTTTTTGTTACCTCCGTATTCCCGGCAGCGTCAGGTGCCAACACTTCAACTGCCACTGACATCTGTACCTGTTCTTCAACTGCCGCGGATGTCTCTGTTTGTTCTTCCTCTGCCAGTACGCCGACAATGGGATTGATGAGCATCAGGACTGATACCATCAAACTGACGACTTTTTTCATCTGCATTTCCTCCAGGCGATTATCTCTTTCGATAATCGTGTGATTTATTGGCGATTGTTTATCCGGATAAAAACTGAGCTGAAACAAACAGGTCCTGGTCAGTCACGTTCTGCTGTGACGCCGGAAAGTCTGCCGCAGGTGACAGATGTCTGTGCGGGACAGCGTTTCATTGCAGAACCGGGGAATCGGTGATTCCATGGAAAGTGACGCAGGCCGGAATCACTCGGATAACCAATCGTGTTTATTATAAAGCGGGTTTGCTGCAAATGAAACAGCTTTTTTGTGTGCCCGCTCAATTGTGCCGGTTCGGCAAACCTGTCCTTTACACAGGGTGACAATGGTTTTAAAGGGCGGCTTCGGGGCTTTGCGAACAGCCGGCGCGGAGCAGGGGAGGAACACAGGGGTGACCGTGCTTCGCGGGGAGCCTGCGGTGCGGCAAAATGTGCATCTGTGGGCATTCAGGGAGACGCAGGAACCGGATGAATTCTCAGAATTTGACATCTTTCGGTCAGATTGTTTGTTTACTTTCCATAGCGTTCATGATATAATTTGCCCATCATAACCGGAGAGATTCCGGGAGATTTTACAGGAGGTATTCATTATGAAAAAGTTGCTTGCACTCGTTCTTGCGGCAGTTTTTGCCATGGCACTGGTGTCCGCGTTTGCCGAGAAAGCACCGGAAGAGTATACCGGCAGCCTGACCATCTATTCCCCGCATGATGCGGATCCGCTGAATGCCGGTGTTGCCGGATTTGAAGCGAAGTATCCGAACGTCAAGGTCGAGGTCGTCGCTGACGGCACCGGCAACCTGCTCAACCGTATCGCTGCCGAGGCAGCTGCTCCGATGGCTGACGTGCTCTGGGGCGGCGGCGCTGACAGCCTTGCGGCTTACAAGCAGTATTTCCAGTCCTATAAGCCCAGCTGCATCGATCTGATCGATCCCGCACTCTATGATCCGGAGTTCTTCTGGATCGGTGAGTCCCCGCTGCCCATGGTCTTCCTCGTCAACACCGACCTCGTTGCTGAGGCGGACATGCCGAAGACCTGGAAGGATCTCGCAGATCCCAAGTGGGCCGGCAAGGTTGCCTTTGCTGATCCGGCTTCCTCCGGTTCTGCCTTTACCCAGCTGTGCACCATGCTCATGATTTACGGCGAAGCCGATGATGACTACAAGGCAGGCTGGGACGTGGTCCGCAGCATGATCCCGAACCTGGTTATCCAGAGCGGTTCCTCCGGTGCCCACAAGAATGTCGACTCCGGCGAATATCCGATCGGCATCACCCTTGAGAAGGCGGCCATCCAGTATGATACCAGCGATGCCGGCCACCTGAAGATCGTGTATCCGGCCGACGGCACCTCTGCTGTTCCGGATGGTGTTGCCATCGTCAAGGACTGCCCGAACCTCGAACTGGCTCAGCTTTTTGTTGAGTATGTTCTGAGCGCCGAGTGTCAGACTGCCCAGAATGCCGATTACGGCCGCCGCCCGATCCGCAGCGATGTTACCCCGAAAGGCCTGCCGGAGCTCAGCAGCTTCCCGATCATGACCTACAACTTCGATTACGCCGCTTCCAACAAGGCCGACATCGTCGATGCCTGGAAGGATGTCATCACCGAGTAATCGAAACCTCTTGATCTTACAGTGCTCCGAGATGCTCGGAGCACTTTTGCATTGAAAGAAAGGGAAACGTTATGAGCCAACAGATGAAAAAGAGCCAGGCGGTAAATATCAGGAATGCGGTCAAGCGGTACGGAGACTTTCTGGCGGTCAATAACATCAGCCTGGAGATAAAGCCGGGCGAGTTCTTTACCCTGCTGGGGCCCTCCGGCTGCGGCAAGACCACCCTGCTGCGCATGATTGCCGGCTTTAATACCGTGGACGGCGGCGAGATCTGTTTTGATGACAAAGTCATCAACAATGTCGCCGCACACAAGCGTGATATCGGCATGGTCTTCCAGAACTATGCCATTTTTCCCCATCTGAATGTTACCGAAAACGTTGCCTATGGTCTCAAGGCCCGCAAGGTCCCGAATGCTGAAATCGGTCCAAGAGTCATGGAAGCCCTTAAGATGGTGCAGATCGACCATCTGGCTACCCGCAAACCGAATGAATTGTCCGGCGGCCAGCAGCAGCGTGTCGCACTTGCCCGCGCATTCGTCATTGAGCCCAGCGTGCTGCTCATGGACGAACCGCTTTCCAACCTGGATGCCAAGCTGCGTGTCCAGATGCGGACAACCATCAAGAAGCTCCAGCAGCGTCTGGGCATCACGACCATCTATGTGACCCATGACCAGGAGGAAGCACTGGCCATTTCCGACCGCATTGCCGTCATGAAAGAGGGCCATATTATGCAGGTCGGGGCACCGGAGGAAATCTACCGGAAGCCTGCCAGTCCGTTCGTCGCCAACTTTATCGGCGTGTCCAATTTCATTGACTGCAAGGTCGCTTCGCAGGGCAAAACCGCAACAGTCGAAATTGAAGGCCGGTACAGTTTCAAGATGCCTGTCCGCGAGGACTACAACGGCGACGCCATTCTGAGCGCCCGTCCGGAGCAGCTCTTCCTGTCGGATCACGGCATTGCCGGGACCATCACCCTGGCCCTTTTCCTGGGTGACTTTGTCCAGTATGAAATCAGACTGGAGAATGATCAGATCATCGAGCTGAACGAATATACGAAAGATACAGACAGCACCAGATCCGTCGGCGAAAAGGTCTTTATTGACTTCAATCCCCGCCAGGTATCCCTGTATAAAAAGAACAGCGAGGAGGTCATTTCATGCTAGGCGGAAACAAAAAAAGCGGTACGCCTTTCTATACCGACTTCTGGTTCTGGGTCAAGGTCATCATTTTTGCTGTCTTTCTGCTTTTCCTCGTATACCCGTTTTCCACGCTGGTGATCAACAGCTTCCGTTCCACCAAAGCCGACGGCTTTACGATGTATAACTTTTCACGCTTCTTCCAGAAGAAGTACTACTATTCGGCACTTTCCAACAGCCTCCAGATGAGCCTCATCCCGACGATCCTCTCCGTGCTGATCGGCGTCCCCATGGCTTACCTCATGACCCGTTTCAACATTGCCGGCAAGACGTTCTGGCATGTGCTCATCATTCTCTCGCTCATGTGTCCGCCGTTCCTGGGTGCCTATTCCTGGATCATCCTGTTTGGCAACGCGGGCATTATCACGCAGTGGTTCAGCAGCACATTCGGCATCCAGATGCCCTCAATTTACGGTCTGGGCGGTTGCTGTGCCGTCTTCACGCTGAAACTCTTCCCGTATGTGTATCTTTACGTTTCAGGTGCCATGGGATCCATCGACCGTTCGGTGGAGGAGTGCGCCGAGAACCTCGGTTCCGGGAAGCTGCGCCGCATGCTGACGGTCACGGTCCCCGTGGTCATGCCCTCCATCGCGGCAGGTGCCCTCATGGTCTTTATGACGGCACTTGCCGATTTCGGTACCCCGGGCATTCTGGCCGGCGGCAACTTCAGGACCCTTCCGGTTCTCATCTACAACGAGTATCTGAGTGAGACGGGCGGCAATGCCAATCTGGCCTCCGCCATCTCCATGATCATCGTCGTCATCTCCCTGCTGATTCTGTTTCTGCAGAAATGGTGGGTCGCGCGCAAGAACTACCAGATGAGCGCTCTCCGTCCGCCGGCAATCACAGAGTATCATGGGGCAAAGCGCTTCCTGATCACCCTGCCTGTGGCAATCGTCACGCTCATCTCGTTCCTGCCTCAGGCAGTCGTGGTGTTCTGTTCCTTTGTTAAAACCAACTATTCCAACTTCGTCTTCTCCGAAGGATTCACCTTTGAGCACTATGCAGAACTGGGCCGGAATCTGACCACAAACATCCGCAACTCGTTCGTTTTCTCAACGGTTGCCATTGTCTTTATTCTGATCCTCGGCATCCTGATGAGCTATGTCATCGTCCGCCGCCGCGGCAAAACCGGCGGTGCCCTGGATATGCTCATGATGGCGCCGTACGTCATCCCCGGTTCTGTTCTGGGCCTGTGTTACATCGTGGCGTTCAACAACCTGGGACGCACGGCGGATGGAACCGTCATCCGGCTGACCGGCACCGCGAGCATCATCATCATTTCAATGATTATCCGTAAGATGCCCTATACGGTCCGTTCCGGAAGCGCGTTCCTCCTGCAGATGGATCCCTCCATTGAAGAGGCATCCATCAATCTGGGCGTTTCCCCGATGAAGACCTTTGCAAAGGTGACCGTGCGCATGATGCTCCCCGGTGTCCTGAGCGGCGCCATCATCTCATGGGTTACCTGCATCAATGAGCTGTCTACCTCCATCATGCTCTATACCGGCAAGACAGCGACCATCACCGTGGCCAGCTATACGGCCATTGTCCGCAACTCCGTCGGCACCGGTGCCGCACTTGCCTCCATCCTCACGCTGACCAGCGGAGCGCTCCTGCTCATCTTCTTCAAAGTCAGCAAGGGCAAGGTATCTATCGTCTGATCGCATGGACATACGAAAAGGCTGCTGCATTGGCAACAGCCTTTTCTGATGTTAAGCTGCTCAGTCTTTCTCTGACTAATGGCCATTATTGTGAATCTTGTGGGATTGATTTTTATGCCATGGGGCTGTAAAATGGGGGGCACCGAAAAAGAAATGAGGTCTGAAAAATGAACACAGCGCGAATTGAAAAAGTGATTGCCGGGATGCATGATCTGGGGATTTCCCAGCTTCTTGTCAGCTCTCCGGCTTCTGTTTTTTATCTGACGGGCAAATGGATTCAGCCCGGCGAAAGGATGCTGGCGTTTCTGGTGAAGGAAAACGGGGAATGCTGCCTGTACGCGAACCGGCTGTTTGCCCTCAGCGGGAATGTGGAGGTTCCGCTGGTGGAGTTTGATGATACCGAGGACTGTGTCGCGGTTCTGGCGGCGGACCTGACGGATGGAAAGATCGGGATTGACAAGTTCTGGCCCAGTCAGTTTACCATTCGCCTGATGGAACAGCGCAGGGCAATTGTACCGGTGGTGGGTTCATCTGCAGTGGATCTGGCCAGAATGTATAAGGATGAGGACGAGATTCGCCGCATGGTGGAAAGCTCCCGGAAAAATGATGAAACGATTGAAGCGGTTATCGCCGGTCTGCATCCGGGCATGAGCGAGATGGACGGTGCGGAACTGTATATCCGCGAGGCCACGGCCAGAGGGGCAACCGGGATGAGCTTTGATCCCCTTATCTGCTATGGACCGAACTGCGCTGAACCGCATCACAGTTCAGACCGCGTGACCCGGCTGAAAGCGGGCGATTCCGTGATCATCGATGTCGGACTGGTCTGGCAGGATTACTGCAGTGATATGACACGGACGGTTTTCCTGGGAGAACCGACGGATGAGCAGAAACGTGTGTATGAGCTGGTGCGCAAAGCGAACGAGGCCGGAAGAGCAGCGGTTCGCCCCGGCGTTCCGGTGTGTGAAGTGGACCGTGCTGCCCGCCAGGTGATTGAGGACGCGGGGTATGGAAAGTATTTCATTCATCGGACCGGCCATGGAATCGGACTGGAATGTCATGAATACCCGGATGTCAGCCGGACGGGAACAGCCGTGTGCCGGCCGGGCATGTGTTTTTCCGTTGAACCGGGCATCTATCTGCCGGGGAAATTTGGCGTGCGCATTGAAGATCTTGTCTGTGTGACGGAGGATGGGGCACAGGTTCTCAACGCGGTTTCAAGAGACCTCCGGTGCATAGAAGGATAACGTGTATGAGCAACAGATTTCTGCATCGTATTTGCCTGTCCCTGGCAGCAGTGCTGCTTTTGCTTCCTCTGCAGGTGAATGCAGAAACCGGGGGAAGGTTGCGTGCACTGAGTGATCAACACTGCACGATCGGCATTCATACCTCCGAGCTTGCCGTGTTCAACCGGTTTCAGGAACGTCCGGGGCTGCTGGGATGGTTTGAAATCTGGTTTGGAGAGATACAGGAAGATAAGCTCCTGGCGTGCGGGCAGGG
This sequence comes from Christensenella sp. UBA4263, assembly GCA_002395225.1. Lineage (GTDB taxonomy): Bacteria > Bacillota > Clostridia > Christensenellales > Aristaeellaceae > Ventricola. The sequence continues at coordinate 20,279 of DGWH01000162.1, read as the reverse complement.
GCTGGCGGTTCCCATGATTACCTGGGAACCGCTGGGGGTTTCCATGGAGGGAATCGCATCCGGTGAGTTCGATGCCTATCTGACCTCCTATTTTGAAACGATCCGTACCTTCTGTCCGGATAACGAGGTCCTGATCCGTTTTGCACATGAAATGGAGAACAGACCGCAGTATCAGTTCAGCTGGTATGAATGGCAGGGACTGGATCCCGCCGTGTATCTTTCCGCATGGAAGCATGTGGTGAATCTGGGAAGAGAGATCTGTCCCAATATCAAATGGGTATGGTCGCCCAATCACGCGGACCAGTATGCAGAGCCGTACTATCCGGGAGATCAGTATGTGGATTACGTCGGTGTCACATTGAACCTGACGGTGAAGGAGTACTACGATATCCACTATGCGGATGCCCTGGACTATTACCGGCGGGCCGGCATTCAGGACTGGCATAAAAAATACGGGAGGCCTCAGATTATCTCCGAATTTGCGTATGCGAATGATGATCTTTCGGAACGGGCTGCCTATTTAAAGAGTCTTCTTCCGTTGATTGAGGAGAATCCGCAGCTGAAGGCGATCCTGTTTTATGACGATGACAACACCTCGCTGCGGGATTTCCGGTTTTCGGATGAGCCTGAACTGACTGAGATTTTTGAGGAGGTCATCCGTAAAGTCCATCAGGAGGGAAGCAACAGCTGAACAAAGGCATGGACATTTTTGACGAAGAGAGGTTTGTATGCGGGGATTGTTGAAACGGATTCTGTGTGCCCTGATCTGTCTTTGGGGACTTGCAGGCCCCGGGAGTTCTGCTTTTGCGGAGATTCAGAAACTGAAGGCAGGGACGGTGGAGAACTTTGCCCGGTCTGTCCCCATTGCAACCGTTCGGATTGACACCGCAATGCTGACGCCCGAACGGATGCAGATGGAACAGAAGCCGGCGGGAAAGGTGATGTTTTCCGCGGATTCAGAGGGAAACATTCTGGCAGAGCATGTTCAGATGCAGGAAGATATGCTGTCACTTGGGTCCCTGGAGCTGACCTTTCCGGATGCTGCGTTTGGGAGAGATGGCGAAAGAGCGGATGTTCATCTGAATTTCAGAGAGATTACGGTTGTCGGGAAAAAAGGCAGCGGGGAATATCTGGACCGACTGATGCTTTGCTGTGTGAGAAACAGTCCTGGGGAGGCCTTTGCAATCGCACCCCTGTCAATTATGCAGAAGAAGCATTTTGGCATTGTGTATGATCTTGAACTGGTGATTGATACGGAAGAGGAAGAAGGATTTCTGTTTACCGTCAGCGGAATAAACAAAAGCCGGATGAGCGGAAAGACGAACGAGTTTTCGAAGCTGATTGATGCGGAAACCTATGCCGGATACTCTGAGTCAGTGATTGTGGAGGAGGGGGTCCTTTCAAGACTCTGTTTTCCAAAAACGTCTCCGCTGGTTGTTCAGGGCAGCCGATTTACGGCGAGCAGCACGACGGTGCCGGAACATCGCTATGAGTCCGGATTTGCTTTCCTCGGGAATACAAAAGGAACAAAAATCCGGGTTATCTCCAGTGCAGGAAAGAATACGGATCCGCTGAAGATTTACATTATACCCGGGGGAACGTCTCATCTGGTTAGCCTGATCACCGATAAGGGAGGGCAGGTGAGCCTTCGGGCAGACGGAAATACCTACTCCTCCGGAACACAGGGAGGATGGACGGAATATGACGTTCCAAACGGGAAGCGTGTATCCATTGTTCTTGAGCCGGACGCCGGCTGCGCAGTGGACCGGGTCACGTTCAACGGAAAAGAGATCCGGCCGGAGGAACAGCCCGGATACAGCGTGGAGGAAAGAAAATGCATGTTTTTCCTTGATGTGGACGCCGCTGAGGACCTTGTGATTACGGTGAGGTGGAAACAGGACCGGTAAGATACCAGGAGAATCCGGGGAAACAGAAACCTGGACAAAACAGAATACTCGTGAAAAAGCCGCTGCCGGACAATCGGCAGCGGCTTATGTTATTGGGCAGACTCCGCTGCTGTGTTCATCGCCTTTCGGGCGGTGAGGATCAGGCGGATATTGATGCGGATCATCGCAATGAAGATCAGGCTGGAGGTCGTCAGGTTAAGAATGAAACGGAGCAGTTCATGTGAAACATAGGTATGCAGAACGGCGGTCTGCATGGTATACAGCGAGATCAGGCCGAGATTCATGTTGATGACCCGGAGTGTATGGGCAAGGGTCGTCCCTTCCCTGCGGTGCCGGAAAGCGTCAACGGCTATGATGATAAAGTTGATGAGGGTGAAGGGAACCATGATGAACATCACGAACGGGTGATAGTGGAACGCGTGATCCCGGATGATGGTCTCAGCAATGATCCCGATGAAAGCCAGATTGAGGATGAGCAGCAGAATGCCGATGATCTGGGAGATTCGGGCATCATGCCGGATCCGCTCATCTGCAGGCAGCGGCCGTGTGAGCTGTCGGCGCATGTCAATGGCCGGAATGAGCCGGAGGAAGGTAAGGATAAAATTGTACACGCCAAGGGTCATAAACCATCTTGTATTTCCGAACAGACCGGAAATGAAACAAAACAGCGTAAAGATGAGACTCATCCCGGAGGAAAAGTAGAGATTGGCATTTGTTCGCAGGTCCGGGCTGAGCAGAATCTGTGTCACATGCGGATATTTCTGAGCGATTGCCTGTAGTTTTTGCTTTAGTTTGCGCAAAGGGACTTTCCTCCTCAACGTTGGTCATATGTCTGAGGCCGGAAGCAGATAAACTGTCGCCGTGCGGCAATTTTTCCCGTTCCGGAAAACATGTTCAGCGTGCCTGATACAGATCCATCCGTCTGGAGATTCGTTTCCAGCTTCGAATGAAATAGGCAATTTCGAAGAAGGCGGTGATCCCCCAGGAAAAGATGTAGAGCAGATACAGGGAGGGAATGGTGCGGAAATGGGCGAAGATGGTTCTGACCCACAGGATGCGGAACAGGCATGAGCCAAAGAGCACGATCACGGTGGGCACGGTGGTAAGACCAAGCGATCTCGAGGCGGCGATGGTGCAGTCCATGAAGGCAGAAAACGGATAGGAGAAGGCCATGATATTGAGGCGCAGCAGACCGCTGCTGATGACGGAGGGGTCCGATGTGAAGATCCCGAGAAAGGCGGGGCCATTGAGAAAAAGGAACAGGCCTAACAGGAAAGCACTGCCAAAGGACCAGAAGAGAGACCACAGGTAGGAATGGATGACACGCTTCTTTTTCCCGGCTCCATAGTTCTGGCTCATGAAACTGGAGCAGGCAATATAGAAGGCGTCCATTGTTCCGTAAACAATGCTGTCTGCATTGGCCGCAGCGGCGTTTCCGGCAACCATGAGGGCATCAAAACTGTTGACGCCGGACTGAATGAAGAGATTGGCCAGAGGAAAAATGGCGGTCTGCAGTCCCGCCATCAGGCTGATGGAGAGAAGCGAGCGCACTTTGTCCCTGTCCAGACGAAGCCGGTTCAGATGAATGGCGAAACAATCCGTCTCGTTCATCAGCGCCCGAAGGATCAGAATGGAGGCGATGAACTGGGATACCGCACTGGCAACGGCAACACCGGCCACATCCCATTTAAGGACAATCACGAAAAAGAGATTGAGAAGGACATTGAGAATCCCGGCAAGGGAAAGGAAGAACAGCGGACGCTTTGTGTTGCCGACCGCATCATAAACCGCACTGCCGAAGTTATAAACCGCCATCGCCGGGATCCCGAGAAAATACAGGCGGACATACAGGACGGCACCTGCGAGCAGTTCGGGTTTTGTTCCGAACAGGACCAGAATTGGCCGGACCAGAAGCTGTCCGGCGATGCAGATGACAATTCCGGTCAGAATGGAAAGCGTCAAAGCTGTATGGACAGCACTTTCCGTACTGTTCTTCTGTCCTGATCCGTAGTGCCGGGCGATCAGGACATTGATGCCGGAGCCCATGCCGATCAGAAATGCGGTAAACAGGGAAACCAGCTGCGCGGTAGAGCCGACAGAACCGAGGGCGGCAGAACCGGCAAAATGGCCGACCACGGCAATGTCTGACATGTTAAAGACAACCTGAAGCAGATTTGAAAGCATCAGGGGGGCTGAAAATATGAAGATGGACCTTCCAAGCGGTCCTTCCGTCATGGGAATGGAATGGAGTTGCTTTGCCATGAACACCTCGCGGATCATTAATCAAATTCCGCGCTATTTTAACACCTTGCCTGTGTTTCATCAAGCCTGTTCAAAGCCGGAATGATACATCCCGTCGTTGTAGAACAGGCGTTTTTCAGGTATAATTTCATCAGTGATTCTTATGGCCGCATGGCTGGATTGGTGGATCAAACAAAGACCTGACCAGAGACAAAATGAAGGACAGGCAATGATGTATCCGTTTCAGACGCTGGATGATCTGACGGAGATTGTTCATTGTGTAATTTCGCTTGAAAAGCAGCGGTGCCCAAAGATCAGGCTTTGGATGTAAGGAGGAAAAGACAGGATGTTTATCTTGCTGCAGAATTTGGCAAGAGCTTTTTTGACAACCGGATTTGGAAAAGGTTTGATTGAACTGTTTTCAGGGAGAAAGATTTCTCCGGGTAATCAGAAGGGCAGTTCGGTTATTCTGCTGCTTCTTCTTGCCGGGGTAGCCTTGCAGGCACTGGCGGAGAGTGTATCCCGGCGGTCGGAGCGGGAAAGGGGAATCCGGGAATGCTGGGCGGGCAAGTCGAGGGGACTTGCAGCTTTTCTTGCGCTGGCGTTTGGCTTTGCCGGCGTGCACCGGTTTTACATGCGCTGCATTGTGACGGGAATTCTGCAGTGTCTGGGGACCGCAGCGTTTGTCCTGGGTGCCTGGCTGCTCGGCCGTTCAGATATGTTTGCTTTTCTGATGCTGACTGATCAGGTCAGCATCGGACTGTTTCTGTTTCTTGGCGGACTGGCAACGCAGCTGTGGCATATTTCGGATTTCTTTATGATTCTGTTTGGCGGGATGATTCCAAAGCGCATTCGGAACAGAAAATAAGCTCAGTGAAAGTGAACGGATACCCGATGATTGGCGTGAGTGGCCGTTGAGTCTGAAAAAACAGGAGAGTCTTGCGGGAAAAGGGTGGAATGTGTAAAATAGGGGCTGAGAGGAGCCGATGGGAGCTCTGAAAAAATGGAGGTAATGAATATGGTAACGATTAAAAATGCATATCTCACCGTGGATATTTCACCGAAAGGAGCCGAGCTTCAGTCTGTGAAAGGAACGGATGGGCATGAATACATCTGGCAGGCGGATCCCAAATTCTGGGCCAGCCATGCGCCGATTATGTTCCCGGTATGCGGCGGCCTGAAAGAGGATGCATACTATCTGGATGGAAAACGCTATCCGATGACCAAGCATGGTTTTGCCAAGCTGTGTGACTGGAAAGTAGCCGGGACAAAGGAAAATGAGGCAGTATTTGAACTGACAGAAAAGCATGAGGGCTTCCCGTTTGACTACGTGTTCAGGTGCACGTATACCCTGAAAGAGAGAAGCCTTGTTATCGCCTATACAGTAGAGAACAGGGGAATTGTTCCATTCTTCTACGGCATTGGTTCTCATGAGGCGTATGCAACGCCTGGCGGGCTTGAGGGCTGCACCATTGAGTTTGAAAAAGAGGAAAAACTGGAAAATTACGTTCTGGTGGGCAACCTGATCAAGCCGGAACCTGTAGTCATGATGGAGAAAACGAAGGAGCTTCCTCTGAAGACGGACTATTTTGCAGTGGATGCACTGGTGTTCCCGAAACTGAAAAGCCGTTCTGTCACGCTTGTGAACCGGAACGATTCCCATAAGGTTCAGGTTGACTATCCGGATGTGGATGTACTCATGCTGTGGACAAAACCGGGTGCGGACTATATCTGCATTGAGCCATGGTCCAATGCACCGGATTATACTGATACTGACATGCAGATTGAGCATAAACCTGGCTGCATTCGTCTTGCGGGCGGAGAATCCAATACCAAGGTCCATACCATTTCTTTTCTTTAATTCCTGAAAACAGGCACTATACCAGGCAGTCTGCGGATTTTTTCGTTCTTGATAAGGAACCGATGGTTTGTTCAGATCCCGTCGGAAGGCATTCAGGCAAGGTCTCTATGCAACAGAAAGAGCGACAATAATGCACAGCTGGCCGTTATCCCGAATTCGGAGGTACGGCCAGCTGTGCATTTATGCCTGGTTTTATGCAGGACTGTACCTCAGGAATTGCCATCTGGATTTATCGTTCGTATAAACCAGTGTAACCTGAGGTACCAGATGCTCTTATTTCCGGGAAAGCAGAGACAGTTTGCCGGGCTTGAGTTTTAGCAAAGATGCTGCGGCAAATGATAGCTTCCTGACTTGTAAAAAGGGAAGAAGATGTGGAGATCATACGCGATTTCACGGTGCCGTACCGAAAATGAGCAGAACGAATAAACGGGGCAGGATGCCCGGAAAGGTAATCACATGAAAAAGACAATAGGTGTAATTCTTGCAGTGACAATGCTGTTTATTCTGAGTGTCTGCACAGCAGAAAATAGGACAGACATTGAACAGTCACTCCTGAAAATCCGCAACAATGAGGAAAAAGAGTATACACTCAGCACGCTGGAGGTTGGTACACTCTCAACGGATGCGGTAGACGGGGCAAAATATGCGGCACAGCTCCTGGATCATGTCAGGTTTGAACAGACGGATGTGTCACAGTGGCCGGATGGTGAATATGTTGTTCTGAATTTTCCCAAAGAGAATCTGTATTACATGTTCTTCTACGGGAATGATACAATGGTCGGGCAGGAGAAGGATGGGAAAAACACCCTTTACCGTGCCACACCGGATCAGACAGGCATGAGTGCCCTGAAGATCATGGAGCAGTGGGTGGATGCCATGGCTGCCGTCTTTCCGCCGCGTAATGAACAGAACCTGGACGCGGATACTGTCGGTGAATTTGTGGACGGGTCCTATTATTTCCGCCTGAAAATCCGTGAGGGAGATGCCGGACAGTGGGTGGCAGATGATCTCTCCCAGGATGATTCCGTGGTCAGGCTTGGCGGGACGAAAATGGCATATGATGGGGTATACGAGGTCAGGTATGATCCGGTGGCAGATGGTGAGATGAATGTGGCGGTGCGTCACTTCGTCGAGGGAGTCTGTGATGAGGTTCATGAGTTCATCCTGCGGGTAAAAGACGGGAAAATTACGGAGAATGTGGGCGGCTCCTATACGGCTTCGCCGGATGACAGCGACCTTGATCCGGTTCTTTCCGGTGAGTGGGCAGAGGTCAATACACAATTTACACAGATGACAGTGACCAGAAATGAAGGCAGGGGCTGGAATGTGGAGATTGTGTCGCCCCTCACGCATGGCGCCTATGTATTCAAGGCCAATATCGCTTATGATTGTGATCTGGACGGTTTTGTCTATTCGGACGGTACCTTCTATAACGTTCCGATTTCAGACGAGGAGAATCCCGACCTTGGCGAACCGGTTGCAAAGGATGTTTCCGGAATCTTCCATTTTGAGGGAGCGGAAGGGGGAAATGACGGAGAGATTCGTCTTTCCTGGTACAATTCGAGACAGCCGGATGAGCAGATTGTCTTTGAGCGGCTGCAAAAGTAAGGGAACTCAAAATTCGTTTCGGTGAAAGAAAAAAGACAGTTTGGCATAAAATGCCAAACTGTCTTTTTGATTTTCAGAGCCTTGACCGGGTTCAGTTATCGGCAAGTCTGAAGCCGTTTTTCATGTGGGTACTGGAAATTTCAAGGATCTTGTTCAGAGCCTTTTCTGTTTCCTCCCGGGCCATCTGAGCCAGTTTGCGGTTTGCTTCCTCCGCCAGTGAGAGATTACCGGTCTCGGCGATTTTGCGGTCATATTCGCGTACCAGCTGACGTCCCCGAACGGCAACGGCAGTCTGATAACGCTCAATGTCCTGAATGGAGTCGGCATAACATTTGTCAGCCATGGCGTCAATCAGCCGGCTGCTCCAGAAGAAATTGGAGGTGGAAACGTCCGTTGTGACTTTTCGCAGATAATCCGGCATCTGCGGAACATTGGTATAAAGAGGCAGCCAGGCACTGAAGGTGGTGGAACCAAAGCAGATCCACTCAATGCCCTTGATGTCATTGGGCACATCGCTTCGAATCTGGCAGATGGAGGTGACCCCGGTCCGGTTGATGCCGATGGAGCGGTAAGTGCCTCTCAGACCGGTGTCATGACTTGTGTACGGATTATAAGGCGTCCCCTGGTAATGGCCTGAGAGAAGATAGGAGATATCCTCAGCGGCTACTTTCCGGTCCGGGACAAGTGCCCAGGGAATGTTGTCGCTTTCCGGATGGAATTCTGCATTCGGACCGTCCCAGGTATGGGAGTAAGGGGTCAGATACCGTCCCATGAACCAGGCGCGCGGCGTATTGTAGATGTGGTCCCTGTCTCTGTGTGAACCGAAAATGTCCCGTGGATTAAAGACACCGTTCTGATTCAGATCAAGATGATTGTCCCGGATGAACTCCCGCAGATCCGATGAACACATATGGGCCTTTTGTTCGCCAAAGGCATCATCCAGATCAAAAGCGTCCATGCCGAACTGATTGGGATTGATGACCACGGCATCATCCGGAACCTTCCTGGCCATCCAGTGATGGCCGCCAATGGTTTCCAGCCACCATATTTCGTTCTCATCGTTGAACGCGATGCCGTTGGATTCATATGTGCCATACTGTTCAAGGAGAGAGGCAAGCCGGCGTACACCTTCGCGTGCACTGTGAATGTAGGGCAGGACCAGCACGACAAAATCCTCTTCGCCGATTCCACCGGGAATTTCCTTCTGGTTTCCTTTTGCTTTCTGCAGCGTGACCAGCGGATCGGCGGCAAGAACACGGGGGTTTGAGGTAATGGTTTCTGTTGCCGTCATTCCAACATTGGCGGCATTGATGCCGGTAGCGGCCCAGATGCCTTCTTTTGGGTCTACGTTGGGTGAGGCGGTGTAACGCATGGGATGATCGGGGAGATCAATCCGGACGTGCGAAAGGACACTTTTATAGGTTTTGGGCTGATGCTCAGGCTCAACAACGTGAATGCGCTTTACATCAAAATGCCCGTCATCTGTCCGGGCGATCATGGTTGAATGGTCATTGGTGGCATTTTTGCCAGCCAGTACAGTTGTACAGGACATAGGTATCTCCTCCTTTATAAGACGCAGCCGGTTTTTTCGACACCGCGGTTATTCTGATGCTCATATTGGACACGATGCTACGCGTCGAGTCCGCTCCTCTGCAGGATAAGGCATTGAATTGTTTTTCACTAGTTTCCCGTAAAAGTGAGCCTATTATCGCATGATTTGCCATATCTTTCAATGCTTCTGAAAGGAATGTCGATAACTGTTAAAAAACTGAGTGTGAAAAGATCCAACATCCCGATTTATGCAAATCTTCTCGGCATGAATCTCTCGGTCGGCAGAATGATCGTTTAATTCAAGGCAAACCTGAACCTGAATTTGCTAAAATCTGCAAAAACCATGGATCGTATGGCAGACACACAAAGAACCTTAGGAAACAGATAACCTATAAATTTGGTTATAGCAACTTTACCTTTGATCTCTGGATAATTCTTCATAAGATGGATGCTTTGGATCTTTACAACACAGAAAGCAATACATTACGCCGATCAATAAGGCCTATAATGAAAGTTTTGAGAACATGGATGAGTTCAAGCATGAAGCGAATTTTAAGAGATGCCTGAAAAAACTGACATTGGGAGATGTGATTGAAGCAGTTAAGAGAGCTAAAACTATTATGGATAATAACGAAAAGAATGGTTACACGTTGTACCAGTACAGAGGATACTCGTATTACAAGGAGAATCCATCGCTGATGATCTGGGAGATTGTTGAGAAGATACTTGTAGATTGTGAATTGATGTAAGAAGTATAAAAAGTCGAATGCTAAGAGCAGGTGAATATACCTTTATGAAGAAAAACATGCCGAAGGCTTTATGTTGCAGACATGAAAATGAAAGTAAGTCTGTTATGCGGATGAGTATACAGCTTGATTAATTCCTCAGATTTTTCATGTGCCTGCACATATGTGTGTAAGCAGGAGATTTGACATGGTGGCAGACTAAGGGTAGATGATTTACGGGTAGCACCTTCTCAGAAGGGATTACGGCACAAAAACGGAATATTGTCGAGTATAGAAGGACGGAATTCGATAAATCTGTCGAGTATAGAAGGATACTATTCGACGAATCTGTCGAATGCAAGAGGACAATATAGAGGTAGAATCAGCTGTGCAAGGGCATGAAAATGAAAGCAAGTCTGATTTGCGGATGCGTACACAGCTTGACCAACCTCTCAGATTGTTCCATGAGACTGGACACATGTGTGTAACGAACGATTCACCAGGCGCTTCCGGCTGGAACCCGTTTTCTTTGCATGCAACCCAATCAGGTGCATATTCCGTTTATGCTGAGATGGAGGATGTACCGGCCGGGGAGACGGCAAGAGGCAGACGTACTTTGAAAAGATTTGTGCGCTGACCATCTGACTCGGCAGAGATGGTCCCTTTGCAGTGCTTGACGATGCTGGTGGCAATGGAAAGGCCAAGTCCGTATCCGTGCGTAACCTCACGTGAGGCATCTGTTCGGGAGAAGCGCTCGAAGATCTCGGTGCATTCCCTGGGGGTCAGAGGAATGCCGTAACTTCTGACCCGCAGCTGTGCTTCTTTTTTGGAGAGAGCACTCAGGGTTAACAGAATTTCACTTCCCGGATCGCTGTATTTGCAGGCATTGTCGATGAGAATCTCAACCAGCTGGGTGATTTCTCCGGAATTTGCATACATGGAAAGATCCGGATCAATTTCCGTCACCAGGCGATGACCGGCATCGTAGACGGAGGGTTCCAGCGTCAGGATGGCTGAGCTGACCTGAAAGGAAAGGCTGATGATTTCCGTTGGCGGACGGTCAGGGGCATTGTCCGACCGGGCAAGACTGAGAAGGGATTCGACAAGGGAGCGCATCCGTTTGGATTCGGCACTGATGTTGTCAAGCCGCTGGAGATTTCGCGGGTCGGTGATGACGCCGGAGCGGGCGATCATTTCCGTGTTGGACAGAATGACGGTGAGGGGTGTTTTCAGCTCGTGGGAGGCATCTGCGACAAACTGCCGCTGCTTGTCCCAGGTGCGGGCAACCGGACGCACCATCCATCTGGCAAGCAGAAACGAGGTGATGAAAAAACAGATCAGGGCGAAAGCGGAAAGAAGGAGCATGTTGCGTATCTGCTCCCGGGCAAACTGGCGGTCGACCTGGGTATCGGCAAATACGTAAAACGTTCCGTTTGGAACGGAATGCCGGAGATAGGCCAGCCGCTCCCTGCCGATTTCACCGCTGTCCTTTTCCTCCTGTGAAAGCTGCGTGATGTATTCCCGGATCTGATCTTCTGTCAGAAAATCAATCTGATTGTTCTCGATATGCAGCTCACCGTCATCGGACAGTGTTGCGGCAGCAACCGGGGTCCGGAACTTTGGATCATGCTCCTCGCGCTGCATCGGAGACCGGACCGCACGGGCAGTCTGCACCTGCAGCATATGATGGACGGAATTAATGGAAAAACCCAGAATCCCCAAAAGAAACAGACACATGACCGTCATAATGACGATGGTAATCTTCCGTCGAAGTTTTGGAATCACGGTTCGCTCACCTCCAGACTGTAACCGATCCGGCGTCTTGCGGTAATCTGAACGCGTGATCCCAGGAGCAGGAGCTTCTTGCGCAGGAAGGAAATATACGCTTCGACATTGTTGTCAACGGCATCGGAATCATATCCCCAGACTTTGGTGAGCAGGGTCTCTTTGGAAACGGGGGAATGGGGATTGAGAAACAGGAGACTCATGATTTCCTTTTCCTTGGCGCTGAGGAGCAGGGAGCGGTCCCTGCAGGTCAGCCGTCCCTCAGCCGGGGAAAAAGAGAGATCATCGAACTGGCGGATTTCCGGGATGATGGCCCCTTTCCGGCGGATAATGGCCCGCAGACAGGCCTGAAATTCCAGCGTTTCAAAGGGCTTGGTCAGGTAGTAGTCGGCGCCGGATTCGAGCCCGCGCACACGGTCTGCCAGTTCAGAACGTGCGGTCAGCATAAGAACAGGCGTTTCAACGTGTTCTGCCCGGACTGAATGGTTTTGAGTAAATCAAAACCATTCAGTCCGGGCAGCATCACATCCAGAACGATGGCCTCATAAATGCCGGAAAGTGCCTCGTCAAGCCCCTGATTGCCATCATGACGAATGGCCGTGGTATAGCCCATATCCTCAACAATATCGGCAAGGGTGCCGGCCAGGCGGGGTTCATCTTCTATAATCAGGACGCGCATTGAGTATTCCTTCTCTCACATGGATTGGATTGATAACTGATTTTACCATGGATTTCTGAAAATAGGCTGAAAACGGGCTCGGCGCGCAGCACCGAAATGTCCAATAGGTGCACTGGAAAAACACCGGTGCCGAAAGACCGACTATGAGTCATAAAGGGCTCGGCGCGCAGCGTCGATATGCCAGACAGGAGCACCGAAAAATACCGATGCCGAAAGACCGGCTCTTTGACGTGAAAACCGTTTTCAGCCGGACAGAAAAAAGCAGAGAATGGTCTCTGCTTTTTCTGTCTGTTGTGGTTTCAGAGCATGGATTCAAAGATCTCATGGCGGGGCGAGGGGATGACGCAGGTGGAAACCAGCGTTCCGTTTTTCCGGCTCGGAACAGTGCCTGCATCAATGGCCGCTTGAACCGCCGCAACCTCTCCGCAAAGCGTGACATAGGACTTCCCGCCAATGCCCAGGCCCAGGCGGACTTCCATCAGATGAACATCTGCTGCTTTTGCCGCCAGGTCTGCGGCGACCACGGCCGCCGCAATGGTATAAAACTCCATGACGCCCATGGCATTGAGACGCGACGGAGGGTTTCCTCCGGCAATGGCCTGAATGACCTGAGGATCCAGACTGGCGATGGTCAGGTCGTCGACCAGAAATTCTCCGGCCTGGACCTTGCCGGCATCCATGGAAGCAGAGACGGCCGCGACTTCGCCGCAGATAAGAACGGTATATTTACCCGGGCAGACGGCTCCTGCCTTGAGCAGAGTAACCTCTGCGGCTTTCAGCATGGCATCGCCTGCGATGACGCCGCGGGCGATGCTGTTGGTTTCCAGCAGACCCAAAGAAATCATGAGCTTTTTCCTTTCCTGGATGGAGTTTGGAGGTGATCAGGACCGGGCACGGATGACGATGAAACCGTTTTCAATCTTGTCAACGGTTCCGCAAATGCTGGCATGGACATCAGCCCCCAGCGCGCCCTCGGCCATGCGGCCGATGGTGTCACCCTGCTGTACCGGATCCCCGGCCTGCACACAGGGGACAGCCGGCACACCGATATGCTGTTTGAGAGGAATGCAGACGAAGGGAGCGGTGACGTCAATGCAGTTTTCGGGAACGGGGATATCGTAGCGGCTGGCATGAATTTTGGCCAGTACACGTTCGGAGGGTGCCTGATGATATTCAGCCAGAGCCGGCGGATCTTTCAACTGAAACGCAGGTTTTTCGCCGGCCTGGCGGAGCTCTGCCTTCTGTTTCTGCTGAATGCGTCTTGGATTAAGTCCCATGGGGCAGGCGTATAATTCACAGATGCCGCATTCCATACACAGCATGGCTGATTTTTCCAGGCGGTTTCCCGCCGCAAAACTGCGCATGGTCAGGTGGGGATAGATGGGATGTCCCAGCAGATGCCGGGGACACAGATCGGTACAGGTCCGGCACTGAATACAGACGGACATTGCCCGTATCCGCATCTGTTCCGGCGGGAGTTCCGCATGGCGGACCAGGAGATGATCTGCCGGAAGGACCAACACGCCGCCAAGGGTTTTGGTGACGACCGTTTCGGTATCCGGAGAGGTAAGGGAGCCCATCATGGGACCGCCCAGGATCAGGCGATAGTCCGAAACCGTTGGTCCGCCTGCCTGCTCCAGCAGAAGCCGGACAGGCAGGCCAATCGGAACCCGATAGACACCTGGACGCTTTACCTCGCCGGCAACGGTAATAAACCGCCGGGTAACGGGTTTTCCCTCAAGCGCACGGCGTGCATTGAGGGCAGTGGACACGCTGACCACGGTGCAGCCGACCGAACCGGGCAGTGCGCCCGGCGGAACGGTTCGTCCCGTTGCACTGTGCACCAGGGCCTGCTCATCCCCGATGGGATAAACGGTGGGGAGGAGATGCAGGCGGACGGCAGGTGCCAGGGACAGGGAAGGAAGGGCATCGGTGAGGGCGCGGATCTGGGAACTGTAATGGTCCTTGAGACAGATGACCGCCTCTTTGGCACCGATGATGGAAGCCAGACGGGAGGCGGCCTGCAGCAGCTCCTTTGGATAACGCTGCATCAGGTACTGATCGCTTTTCAGAAGCGGTTCACATTCGGCGCCGTTGATCAGCAGGAGCTCAGCCGGAGCAGAGAGCTTTTTAAAGAGAGGAAAGCCGGCTCCGCCGCCGCCCACAACGCCGCCGCTGCGAAGCAGATCCAGATCGTTCATTTTCCCTGTACCTCATGAATGTCAATGATGGCCACAATGGCCGCATCAACAGGGGAGTCCTGCTGGCCGCAGGCTTTGCGGGCAGATGATCCCTGTGCCACCAGAACCATCTCGCCGATGCCTGCGTCAATGGTATCGACGGCGACCAGCTGTTCGCCGGTTGGCGTGCCGTCCAGTTTGGAGGGTTCCACGATCATCAGCTTGCGGCCGATGAGGGAGTCCTCCTTGCGGGTTGCCCACAGGTTTCCAACCACTTTAGCGATGAACATCGGTTTAACCTCCGTAAATGAGTGTAATGCCTGCCTCTCTCGCGGTATCTTTGGCCAGCGGGGTGATAATCTGTCCGCGGGAAAGATGAAGAGAGGTACAGCCCGAGGACCGGAGCTTCCGGATATCCTGATCGGTGATCAGCCTGCCGGACAGTTCACAGGGAGGAACCGGAGCGGCAGGCCGGGCATCTGCCGGACACGGAGCGGCAGAAAACCCGGGTGAGAGTATCTGGCAGGTACAGTCTTTGCCGGCGCCCGCCGCATTGGCCTCATCCGTGTCCATGTGAAGGGCCAGGGCAGACTGCTCACTGACGCGCACCGGAACATCCTCCAGAATGAGCGGACGGCTTCCAAGGACGCGCACACTGACAGACTGACCATGCTGCACGCCGAAAGCAGCGGCATCTGCGGGAGTCATATGAAGATGACGCCTGGCGATGATGGCCGCATTGCGGGTGATGAGCTTATTTCCCGCCTGCAGGGTAATGCAGGCGGCATCCTGCAGTTCGCCGGAGAGGCGAACGGGAGCGGATAGGCCAAGGGTACGGGCATCGGTTGCGGAAATCTCAACCTGAGTGGCGCTGCGTGTCGGTCCCAGAACGGCCACGTTGTCAAGGATGCCTTTCGGGCCGATCAGCCGTACACGGCACTCAGAGAGAAACTGACCGGGCTGTGAGATTTCCCGGACGCAGGTCAGATGATCCAGTCCAAACAGCGCTTTCAGGTCCTCTGCACAGAGGTGTACATGCCGGGCAGACATTTCAGCAGGAATCAGCCTGTCGGAGCATGCTCCGCCTTCGCTCTTCAGGCGGGAGAGAACTTCCCGTACAATGGCTTCAATGGAATCCATGTTGAATACCTCCTGATCAAGGGTGTGCGGCACGCAGCTGAAGGACATAGAAATAGCTGGAAAGGCGATTCAATGCCATCACCAGATCTTCGCGGGTGACTTTCTTTCCGTCCCAGAAAGCCGTGACCGCCGCCAGTTCCGTTTCGCGCGCAATGGCCCGCAGACGGTTCAGCTGGGCGGCAAGCAGGCCGTGCTCCGGGGCCGGAAGGATGTGGCCGGGGAAGCCGAATTCCTCCGGATGGTGGGAACAGCGGTGAATTTCCTCTGGATTCATCCCCTGAAGCGTCCAGGGGGCCAGCGGGATTTCCCGGACCTCTGCGGCCAGAATGGAACGGGTCAGCTGCAATGCCTCATTCAGCGGCTCGCGCCATTCCGGGGAACAGGTGGTCTGCAGGACAAGAATCTCGCTTTCAAGCGTATCCAGTTTTCCGCGCAGATGAATGCGCGGATGCGTTTTGCAGACCATCTCATGCGCATTCAGGTTGGTCATATGCTCCGGCTTGCGCTTTCCGGACGGGACCGGCGATGAGGCCGGGGATGGATGCCTATACAGACGAAGGTCCATCAGATACTGCCTGGCTGCGGGGGTCAGCCGGCAGCCGGCCGGAAGCTGATACTGTTCAGGTATCCCGCTGGCAAACTGATCCCGCAGTTCAAGCTCTGTAATGAATCGCATGGTCATCCATCCTTTCTGAATGTTCTGTGTGACATTGTCCGGGAACGGACTTTAGCAAAGCAGGGGTCAGGTATCCAGATGCGGCAGAATCCCTTCCACCTCATTGTGCGGACGCGGGATCACATGCTGGGAAATGAGATTGCCGACGCGTTCGGCGGCAGCGGCACCGGCATCCACGGCCGCCTTCACCGCGCCTACTTCGCCGCGGACCATGACGGTGACCAGTCCGCCGCCGACGTGAACCTTGCCGATGAGGGTGACATCGGCTGCTTTGACCATGGCATCTGCGGCTTCAATGGAGCCGATCAGGCCGCGTGTTTCAATCATGCCAAGCGCAATTCGTTCCTGATTCATCGTGAACCTCCTTTGCAGGCCTCACTGTTGTTCATTTGCCGGAGAAGCATTGCATAAGGCCTGGATTTGACTTAACTGTCGCTGCGCGACAGGGCCTCTCCTTTGCAGGTCTCAATTATGTTCTTTAGCCGGAGTTGTTTTTGTCTGAGACCTGGATTTGACAAACTGTCGCTTCGCGACAGGGCAACTCCTATTCAGGCTTCAATATTGGGTAAGCAGATTACGTATCCAGATGCGGCAGAATGCCTTCCACTTCAGGATGCGGACGGGGAATGACGTGTACGGAAACCAGTTCGCCGACGCGCTGGGCAGCGGCAGCACCGGCATCCGTGGCGGCTTTCACGGCACCGACGTCGCCGCGGACCATGACGGTAACCAGTCCGCCGCCGACGTGAACCTTGCCGATCAGGGTGACATTGGCGGCCTTGACCATGGCATCGGCAGCCTCGACGGAGCCGATCAGTCCTTTGGTTTCCACCATGCCAAGAGCAATCTTTTCATAATCCTGACTCATAAAGTACCTCCTCCAGGATTGAACCTGTACATCTATTCATGCCTGCACGGCAGGCGGGAAAACATTACTGACCGCGTACCTGACGCAGTACGGCCTGGACAATCCGTTCCATCTCATCCGGGGAGATGGAGAGGGATGGACTGGCTTGGGAACAGGCGGGACAGCTGCCGGTCCGCTGGCTGACCTCCTCCGGCTCAATCAGGCCGTAGGCGGCCCGCCGGATCTGATACAGGTGATGGACCGTTACATTGTCACTGGTGGCACTGCCGCCCACGGCACCGCATCCCAGGGTAAAGGACGGGCTGATGCCGGTGGTGGCGCCGATGCCGCCCTGCGTCGATCCCGTATTGACCAGAAGCCGTGAGACGGGCTTTTTGAGGACGAAGGTGCGGACCAGCTCCGGATTGTTGGTATGGATGGACAGACTGTGTCCGATTCCGCCGTAACGGAGAAGCTGCAGACAGCGCTCGCAGGCGTGCTGCCAGTCGGGAGCCGTGTAAAAGGCCAGCAGCGGGGAAAGCTTTTCAATGGAGAACGGATATTCTTTTCCCACGCCGTCCTGCATGCACAGGATGACTTTCGTATCAGAGGGAACGGAAATGCTGGCCATTTTGGCAATCTCCAGGGCACTCTTGCCCACGATTCGGGGATTGACGGTTTCCGCACCGGGACGCCGGATAATGGCCTCCAGCTTTTTCTGCTCCTCACCGGATACGAAGTATCCGCCCTGACGCTTGAACTGGGCAATGACCTCATCCCGGATACAGTCCTCCGTGACGACGCTCTGTTCAGAGGCGCAGATGGTGCCGTTGTCAAAGGTTTTGCTGGCAATGATCCGGCGAACCGCGCTTGGAATGTCGGCCGTTCGCTCAATATAGGCCGGAACATTTCCGGGGCCGACTCCCAGGGCGGGGGTTCCGCTGGAGTAGGCCGCCTTGACCATGGCACTGCCGCCGGTGGCAATGATCATGTTGCTGAGCTTCATCAGCTCGTTCGTGCCGCCCAGGGTGGGAATGGTCATCATGGTGACCAGCCCGTCCGGCGCACCGGCCTCTACGGCGGCCGTATTCAGGATCCGGACTGCCTCCCCGATACAGTTCAGCGCGGAGGGGTGAGGGGAGATGATCAGGGCGTTGCCTGCCTTGACGGAGATCAGCGCCTTGAAAATGGTGGTGCTGGTGGGATTGGTGCTGGGAACCAGACCGGCCACGACGCCGACAGGCACCGCGACTTCCAGCATCTTCTTTTCGGTATCCTCCCGGATGATCCCGATGGTTTTTTCATTCTTGATAAAATCGTAAACGGTGCGGGCTGCAAACAGGTTCTTTGTGATTTTGTCGTTTTCTTTGCCAAAGCCGGTATCGCGGATGGCCATCTGCGCCAGTTTCTGCGCAGCCTGTTCTGCAGCAGAGGCCATGGAGGCCACGATACGGTCCACCTGCTGCTGGTCCATTTCAGCCAGCACCGCCTGGGCGGCTTTTGCTTTTCTTACCAGGTCACGCGCTTCCTGGATGGAGGCAAGGTCCTTGTCCAGTTCCATGGCGTTCGCTTCCTTTCTTTATCCGGAATGGGGATTATTTTCTGTAATAGGTTTCAAGCGCAGTCAGCAGCTGTGCTTTGGTCGCGTAACGGATACTGTTGGGCTTGAGCGGGAAATCGGGCAGTTTGCGAACGAAGCTTCGCAGATCAATGACCCGCCAGCCGGCGAGTTCCTCAAGATCCGGCAGAGGCTTCGGAGCCTCTGCCGGGTTCTCTGTCTGTTCGGGCAGGACCTCCGGCTCCGGTTTCTGGGCATCCGCATCGGCGGGGACGGCGGGAGCCTTTTGACAACGCTGCAGCTCCCGACGTCCGCCCTCGCAGCCGCCGCAGGCGGCACATCCACCGCTGTGGCGCCGGCCCGGACCAACGGAGGGATCGCTGGCCAGCATGCAGAAAACCTCGGGCATGGCACGGGGGATGACATGTGCACTGAGCACATGACCGACCCGCTGCGCCGCCATGGCACCGGCATCGACTGCCGCCTGAACGGCAGCAACACTGCCCTCAAAACGGACCATGACCAAACCGCCGCGGACGTAGTCCGTTCCCAGCAGGTGCACATCGGCGGCTTTCAGTCCGGCATCTGCCGCCTCTATGGCTGTCAGCAGTCCGCTTGTTTCAATCATTCCCAGAGCGGTAATTTCCATGCGCCGCCTCCTCTGTTCCAGAGTTTGATTTTTCGGCACCGGGGCTTTTCCGGTGCTCACACCTGATATAAGCCGCTGTGTACTGGCCGACTCGATTCAGTTAGATGGTTGATACAAATGCTTCGATGATTGCCATTAATCCGTTTTCTTCCCATAAATACACAATTACTCGCTCCACCTGACCGGATGATTGGCCACATCAATGACTGCCCGGGCGAATGCTTCGCAGGCTGCCTGGCAGTCCGACTGGGAACCGGTCAGGAGTCCGCCTCCGAAATTCGTCGGAGAGGGAGGACCGTAAAAGGACACAATGCGGACCTGTGCCGCCTTCAGGGCCTTATCCATGGCGTAGATGCTCTCAAGAGGCGGGGCTATGAGATAGGCCAGCGGGCTGCCCTCCGGAATGCCGCATTGAGCGGACAGATAACTGCCGGTCCGGCTGATGCAGTGGGCATAATAGACCACGCTGTCATCCGCATTGGCGGAATAGAAACAGGCATCATGCTGGATCATTTGCCGGGCGGCTTCAAGACCGCTCTGAACCTCATCCGGCGAGGGACCCGCCAGAATGCCCAGAAACTCACCGGCCAGGGAGGTATTGGCATTTGCCGCACCGGCATACATGGACTGGGCATAGCAGACGGAAACACTGGCTTTCTTGGTCGCCTCATCCAGCGCCGTGTATCCGACGTCATCGCTGTCACAGGTAATGAGGCCAAGGGAACAGATCCCGGGGGCAAGTTTCAGCTGCTCTTTGAGGCCGGAATCCACCCGCGGAATCAGACGCACGGCAAGTACATTTGCCGGCATACGGTCACCCTGCAAGCAGATCCCTCCTCCTCAATGCTGGTCTTATTACCAATAGGTTAGGG
>DGWH01000008.1 GCA_002395225.1 Christensenella sp. UBA4263 | reverse complement strand
CCTTTGATGCGGTCATCTTCCTGAACGAGTTTTTCAATCATGCTCATATCAGGGCCCGTCGGAGACATGGGAACGGGAATCATTTCCGCACCGAAATACTCGGTGATGGCAAAATGACGGTCATAGCCGGGAACAGGGCAGAGGAAACGGACTTTATCCAGCTTGCACCACGGTGTACTGCCCAGAACGCCATGCGTATAGCAGCGGGAAACCGTGTCGTACATGACATTGAGGGACGAGTTGCCGTAAATGATAATATCATTCGGATTGTTTTCCATCATGTCGCCCAGCAGAACCCGTGCCTCATCGATGCCGGTTAACTGACCATAATTCCGACAGTCTGTCCCATCCTCACAGGTAAGATCTGAATTGGAATCCAGTACGTCCATCATCGCCATTGACAGGTTCAGCTGATCCTGACTGGGTTTGCCCCGGCTCATGTCCAGATGCAGTTCGAGCGACTGAAAATGCTTGTATTCTTTTTTCAGTGCAGCAAGTTCACTGGTCAGCTCTTCCTGCGACATTTCGGTGTATGGCTTCATCGCAATCATCCTTTGCATTTTGAAATTGGCTATTGCCCAAATTGATGGTTGAATTCTATCATGTTACCTCAAAAAATGCAAGTTTGACAACAAAGAATTTCACAAATAGTCTAACCTTTACGCAATTTGATGGGCAGGGCTGCACGAAAGAGCAGCCGCTGTATATAAAAACGCCGTTGCCTGAGAGGCGCCAAGGAAAGGAAAACCGGATGGAGTGGCTTGTTTCAAACCAGGGAAATGCTTTACCGCTTTCGGAATACATCCGCCGCTGTGTCGATGATGTTCCTCAGCGGGTAATTCGTGAAATGATTCAAAAAAGGGACATCAAAATCGACGGTGTTCGGATTCAGGGAGATGTACCGCTTCAGGAGGGCCAGACCCTTACGCTTTACTGGCCGCGGTCATATCTGCTTTCCCTCATGAGTCCGGAAGCACTGCCCGCTGTCGTTTACGAGGACTCGCATGTCGTCATCATCGACAAGCCGGCGGGACTGCTGTCCCAGAGTGAAAGCCTGTATTCCATCGGAAATAATGCCCTGGACCTGATGCGAAAAGAACTGAAACGCCGGGGCGAGCCGGCGGAGGAACTGGTTCTCTGTCATCGCCTGGATGTCATGACCGGAGGACTGCTGGTTTTTGCCAAAGATTCTGAAGCTGCCGAAATCCTTCTGTCCGCGTTTGAGAATCGCACCATTGAGAAAACCTATGTCTGTGATGTAAAAGGCTGTCCGTCCCAGCGCTCCGCCGTACTGGATGCGTGGCTGCGGAAAGATGAAAAGGCCGCCCTTGTCTCCGTAACCGATTATCCCGCACGGGGCGCTGTTCCGATTCGGACCGGATATACCTGCCTCAGCCCGGGGCCGTATGCCCGGCTTGAAGTTCAGCTGTATACCGGAAAAACCCATCAAATCCGGGCGCATCTGGCCCATATCGGCCACCCGATCCTGGGAGATGACAAATACGGCGACCGGGACCTGAACCGAAAGCTCGGTATCCGGCATCAGCGTCTCTGGTCAACCCGTCTGGTTTTCCACACGGAGGGCTGTCTCTCCGGTTTAAACGGCAAAATCATTGAGACAGCCTATCCATACGATATTCCCGGAAAAGAAAGGTACGGTTCACATGATTAAACTGATTGCGCTGGATATGGATGGAACCATTCTGTTAAGTGATCATAAAACCATTCACCCGGAAAACATCCGGGCGATCCGCGAGGCCCAGTCCGCCGGCCTCCAGGTTTTTATTTCAACCGGACGTCTGCCCGAGGATGTATCAGATTTTCTGCACAGAGCCGGCCTTTCGTGTGCCATGGTCTGCTGCAACGGCGCCTGTGCGTACAGCGGCCCGCTTCCGGAGGGAAAGCAGCTCGCCAGGCATGTCTTTTCCGCTGACCTGGCCAACCAGATCATCGACATTATGCTGCCTTATCACATTATGATTAATGCCTTTGAATCCGGACAGGTATCCACCGCTGCCCGCTCGGAATCGCACCATTACCACCTTCTGGAACGAGGGCTGATCCGTGAGCAAAGGGGAGAGGCGGCTCTGCGGGCCAGTGCCCAAAAAGGCATTCTCAAATTCTACACCATGGAATCGCCGGATACCGCCTCCGCATTCTCCCCGCTGATGGAAGCGCTTCGGCAGGATCTTGCCCGGAATTGTCACGGCATCCAGATCACCCGATCCTCTCCGGGAATTGTCGAGGTGATGCCTGAGCAGGTAGGAAAAGGGCTTACGCTGATTCAGATTGCTGCAAGTCTCGGCATAGATCCGGCGGAAATCATGGCCGTCGGGGATGAGGAAAATGATCTCGACATGCTTGAGCGCACTGGCTTTCCTGTTGCCATGGCAAATTCAAGTCCGAAAGTGCTTCGTGCCTGTCCGCTGATCACCCTTGACAACGATTCCGCGGGCGCTGCAGAGGCGATCCGGTACGCCATGGGAAAGCAGGGAACGTTCTGCCGAAAGAATGACGCGCACCCGGATGCGTAAAAAAGCCCGGCGCCTTAGCGCCGGGCTGTATTCTGCGCTGCCTAGATGGCAAAAATGACACGGTTCGTGGCAAGACTGCATTCAATCCGGGCTGCCGCTTTTGTCAGCAGCTCCATTTCAGCCTCATGAAAACGATCCGGCACCGAGCTGTCAATGTCCATTACACCAACCACTTTCCCATCCAGATGAACGGGGATCACCAGTTCGGATCTGGAATTGGCATCACAGGCGATATGTCCCGGAAAACGATTCACATCCGGCACGCAGATCGTTTTGTCAGCGGCCGCCGCAGAACCGCAGACACCCCGGCCGAGGGGAATGGTGATACAGGCAGGCAGACCGCAGAAAGGCCCCAGCTGCAGCGCCTCCCCCTGCAGAAAGTAAAACCCGCACCAGTTGATATCCGGAAGCGTAAACCGGATATAGGCGCTGAGATTGGCCAGATTCGACAGCGGGTGTACGGAGAGATCAATCAGCGATTCGATACTTTTGAGCATTTCATCCATTGCTTTATTCCTTTCTGTCAGTTGAACCAAAGCCGCCGCGGCGGATTCCGTCAGCGTCATCATCGCCTGTCACTCCAAAGGGAAGGAAGATCCCCTGCGCAACGGCTTCATTCCGCTGAATATCCAGTGTCTTTCCGCTCAGGGAATCATTCGTCATGCACAGAAAAATGTGTCCCTCATTCCCGGCAAGTGAGTAGTCACTGTCGATCACGCCCACGCTGTTGTCCAGCTGAAAACGGTATTTGAATCCCAGGCTGCTGCGCGGAAACAGCAGCAGGACATATCCCGGATCAATCAGTGCCCGTATCCCGGTAGGAATCAGAATGGTCTGCTGCGGAAGCAGATGAATGGGGACTGTCGTATAAAAATCATAGCCCGCAGAGCCCACGGTTGCCCGGCGCGGCAGGCGGATCTCCTCATAGATCCGGTCTGCCTCCCGGATGTCCGGAAAAGCGTTCTTCATATCCACAATAAAACGTTCCCGCGATACTTTTTCAAACTTAGCAACAACCATACGATTTAAGTCCTTTCCCTGAAACAATTTGAACCGGCGGAAAGCCCCGCTGTCCCCCGGCGGGTTTTTACATTGACAAAACCGGTCCTCTGTGTATAATGTATGCGTTCAGCCCATGATGATCATGGGATAAAAAACTGATCTTATGTTCTTTTGACGAGTAGGAGACCTGGAAAGGAATGACCCTGCCGCGAAGCGGCAGTTTGTCAGGTTTGAACCAGGTAAAGCCACTCCGCTAAGACAGCATTGACACCCAGAAAGGAGTAACTACGAATGTCTTTATCCTATCATATGACCATAGCAGGTCTCGAACGGGATCTTCCGCTTTGCCCGCTGAATGAAGACTTATGCATCGGCGCGTTTGTCATCTTTGGTGACTGCGAACTGACAGAGGCCTGTTCAAGAGAGCTTCTCAAGCGCGCTCCCGAATTTGACTACATCATTACCGCCGAAAGCAAGGGAATTCCCATCGCCTATGAAATGGCCCGTCAGATTGGCGCAAAGAAGTGGCTCCTCGCCAGAAAGGGCGTCAAACTGTACATGAAAGATGTCGTCGGTGTCGAGGTTCGTTCCATTACCACGGACCACGTACAGAAGCTCTATATCGACGGTGAGGATGCCAAACTGATGCACGGAAAGCGCATCCTGATCGTGGATGATGTGATTTCAACCGGTGAAAGCCTCAAGGCACTGGAAGAGCTGGTTGAAAAAGCCGGCGGCAACATCGTTGGCCGCATGGCCATCCTTGCCGAGGGCGATGCACAGGACCGGAAGGATATTATCTATCTTGAAAAGCTTCCGCTGTTCCACAAAGACGGGTCAGTCATTGAGTAAACGAACAAGAGAAAGACGGAACATGTCCGTCTTTCTTTTTTATTTTTTTGAAAAACTGATCTTGTTTTCCTGGTGGTTCAGGAGCCGGCCGATATTTGCCCGATGACGGTAAATCGCCAGAGCGGCCTCAAAAACGCACAGCAGGAAAACCGGCAGCTCAAACGGCTGTGTCACAAGGACTGCCAGGGGAAAGGCCACTGCAGCAAGAATCGAGCCGAGGGACACATAACGGGTCGCGAACACCGTGACAACAAAGACAACAAACGAAATCAGTACAGGCACCGGCAGGGCAACAAGAAGGCTGCCAAAACTGGTTGCGATCCCTTTTCCGCCTTTAAAACCAAAGAAAACCGGATAATTGTGTCCCAGAACAGAAAACACCGAGCCCAGCATTGCGCCAAATGCGCCTCCAACCAGCCATTTTCCCAGAAGCGCCGCAATGACGCCTTTCAGCATATCCCCAATCAGTGTAATCGCTGCCGCCTTCTTGCCCATGACACGCAGCATATTGGTCGCACCGGCATTTTTGCTGCCTTTGGTCCGGATATCTCCGCCGCTGCTCAGCTTTGAGTAAATGATGCCGGTAGAGCAGCTTCCCAGAAGATAGCTGATTACAATAGTCAGAACAATTTTCATGAACAATCGGTCCTTTCTTTTTGACGGAGA
>DGWH01000063.1:537-6914 GCA_002395225.1 Christensenella sp. UBA4263 | reverse complement strand
GTAATGGCCTCAACCAGGGGATGGGCAAAAAGAATGGAGTACATTTCCGTGATTTCCTGCGCCTGACGGATTTCACCTTCCGGGGTGCTGGGCCAGAGATCCACCTGCCAGTCGTTGAGGTCGACAATTTCCGGGGGCATGAGTTCGCCGGAAATCAGGGTGTTTTCCGTAAAGTGGATGGGGAGACCGAGCGGGGAGAAGCGGTCAAGGACCTGCTGCAGCTTTTCGGCACCCCAGTATCCCTGGTGCTGGTGACTCTGGATGCCGATGGCGCTGATGGGGACGTCTGCCT
This sequence comes from Christensenella sp. UBA4263, assembly GCA_002395225.1. Lineage (GTDB taxonomy): Bacteria > Bacillota > Clostridia > Christensenellales > Aristaeellaceae > Ventricola. The sequence goes on along the minus strand of DGWH01000063.1, from coordinate 6,622 downwards.
CAAGGAGCCCCTCCAGCAGAATTTCATAGGCGTCACTGGTATTAAAATCATTGATCAGCAGGATGGCATCCGGATTGCTCTCCCGGGCGGCGGCGAAGACTTTCTTGACAAGGGAAATGCGTCCTCTGTCCCGGCAGATCCGGGTGACGGCGTTGTCGTAACGGTCAAATACCGGCATGATGACAACCTCATTGATCACATCCCACATGTCGATGACGCCGCGATAACTGCTCACCTCCCGATGAATTCGTTCGAGCTGACGGTGCAGGATCTCCTGATTGTCAAACTGCAGCAGCCACGGGGCGCAGGCTGTGTGCCAGCAAAGCGGGTGTCCCTTGACACGGACACCAAGGCTCTGCAGCCATTTGGCTGCCTGCATGGTTTCATTGTAGGCGGTCTGTCCCTCGACAGGTTCATAGCATCCCCAGTAAAAAGGAAGCGTTGCGTAATTGAACAGGCCCAGCCATTTTGCCATGCGTTCACGCAGGAGCGCCTGCTTTTCCGCCTCCTGCGTTTTCATCAGTTCAACGGCATCAAACGCGCCGCAGCCAAACAGGAATAAATGAGAGGTCTGGTCGACAGTGACGGGGGAAAGGATGGCCGGGGTTCCGTCCGGATTGAGAATGTGCAGCTGTGCCGGTGCCTGGCGGTGTGAATAATCATACATGGCGGATTCCTCCGTTCGAGGTCATAGTCGGTTGTTCACGTGGGAATGCAGTGCGGAACATGCCTGGTTCATCTGGTCAATGTCACACCCTGACGAGGCTTTAAAGCAGGTCTGTTATGCTTGACGTGGCGGACCTGTCTTCTTATAATTCATTTTGAGACATTCAGGCGGACAAGTCAAGCCCTGAAAGAGGAAAAAATGCCGGTCAGGCCGGCAGAACGGAGGAAAAGATGAATGTGTTTTTAAAAAGCGTCATGGACCGGCCGGCGGAAAGCGGTGCAACCCTGTGGTGGATGGGACAGATGGGTTTCCTGATGAAGATGGGGGACACGGTTCTGTGTATCGACTATTATGCCTCACCGGACCACAGACGGCAGGTCAGGCCGCTGGTGCCCGCGGAGGAGATGACGGGCATTGATGCATTTCTGGGGACACACAACCATCTGGATCACATGGATCATGCGTCCTGGCGTCTTTGGGCTGCGCAATGTCCGGGCGCACGGTTTATCTATCCGAGAGTCCATGAGCGGGAAGTGCTTGAGGACGGGGTGACAGCGGACAATGTGCGGGGACTCAATGACGGGGAAAGCTGCACGGTCGGGAATGTGACCATCCATGCCATTGCAGCGGCTCATGAGTTCATTGACCGGAACCCCGAAACGGGGCTGGTTCCCTGTCTGCAGTATATAATCGAAGGAAACGGCGTGCGGATCTATCATGCGGGGGATACGCTCCGGTATGAGGGAATGCTGCCGGAGCTGAAAGCGTTTGGCCCGGTGGATGCGGCACTGTTGCCGATCAATGGGCGGGACGGGGAACGGTACCGCCGGAACTGCATCGGGAACATGACCTATCAGGAGGCGGCGGATCTGGCCGGGGAACTGCAGCCGCGGATAGTCATTCCGGGACACTGGGATATGTTCCGGGACAATCCGGGGGATCCGGAGGCGTTTGCGGATTATCTGGATGCCAAATACCCGGGACAGATTGGTTGCGTGAAGCCCCGACACGGGGAACCGATTCGCGTGGAAAAAGAGAAATAAACAGAACCGGCTGCGGTAAACGGCAGCCGGTTTTGCATGGCGGTGAGACAGCGGATGAAAATCTTGTGAAAATAGCCGCTTTTACAACGCCGATTTTGATGGTATACTAAGCATGGATTTTTATGAATTCGAATAAGGGGAGGGCTTCCGAGGGTGAATCATCTTCCGCAGGAAAGTTTTAATCCGGGCTTTTCATTCGGCGATGTCCGGTCATTCAATGCCCTGCAGCTGGCGTATCTGGGCGATACGCTGCACGATCTGTATGTCCGGTCGTTTCTTCTGACCTCCGGCAGACAGGTGGGGGCAATGCACCGGATGGCCACACGAATGGTGAGCGCCGGGGCTCAGCGGGCCATGCTTGAGGCGATCGCGGATGAGCTGACGGAGGAGGAAATGGATATTGTCCGGAAAGGACGGAATGCACAGGCAAAACATGCACCGCCCAAGCACTCGACAGCCGCGGACTATGGATCGGCGACCGGCCTTGAGGCACTGTGGGGCATGCTGTATATCCGGAAACAGACGGAACGCCTTCACTATCTGATGGAAAAAGCAATCGCTGATACGGAGGAAATATGGGGACAGCACAGTTAAAAGTGAAACTTCTTGCCATGACACCGGATCCGGATAAACTGACTGCGCTGGCGGCCAGAATGTGCTATTCCGGCCAGGACATTGAAACGCTCCTGGAACGGGTTGACAAGGAGGACCAGGGGACTTTTCTGGAGGGGGTCATGGGCAGAGGCCATCTTTCGGTGGCCGAGCATGCCAGTTTTTCGTTTCTGATCGAGGGCGTCAGCCGGGCACTGCTGGCCCAGCTGACCCGGCACAGAATCGCCTCTTTCTCTGTGCAGAGCCAGCGGTATGTTTCCATGGAGAAGACCTTTGATTATGTCATTCCGCCCAGCATCATGGCACTGGGCGAGGAGGCCTGCCGGCGCTATGAGGCGCAGATGGAGCAGATGCATACCTGGTACTGCGAATGGCAGAGCGCGCTTGGCGGGAAGGGACAGTCCTCCAATGAGGATGCGCGCTTTGTGCTGCCCAATGCAGCGGCTACCCGCCTGGTGGTGACCATGAACGCGCGCGAGCTGTCGCATTTCTTTTCGCTCCGGTGCTGCGGCCGGGCACAGTGGGAAATCCGGGAGATGGCCTGGCAGATGCTTGAGTGCTGCCGCAGGGCGGCGCCGGTGCTGTTTTCCAAGGCAGGACCTGCCTGCCTGAACGGACCGTGCCCGGAGGGGAAAAACAGCTGCGGTCAGGCGGAAAAGATGCGGGCCAGAGTGGCGAAGATCGGGGAAAAGTGATCTGGGGATGAACCGGTACAAGTACCGGAAAGTGTAAAAATGAACGGGATTGAAGGGACGTGAGAACGTGGCATTTTATGACAAGCTGACCAGCAAAAAGAGAGATCCCAGAAATGACTGGCGGGATGATGAGAAAACGCATCGGCCGAAACGGGATCTGGAAAAGATGGGGGCCAAAAAAACGGTGAGGGGGACATGGCACCCGGCAGGGGATGAAACAGAAAAACCCTGGCAGAAACGCGAGACGGAGAACCGGGGAAAGAGGCCGTTCGGACCGGAGGGACGCGACGGCGGTGACCGCGGGATGCCGAGGCGTGAGGCTTTTAAAGGAAAGAACAGCGGCATGTCCGGGAAGGAATTCAGGCCGCGTCAGCAGGACGCGTACGGACGGGATGAGCGGCATATGCCTGAGCGGGGACCGCGTGAGCCGGTGCAGCCGCGCGAGGCGGAGGCAGAGAATCTGCTGGTCGGGCGCAACCCGATCCGGGAGGCGCTCAAGGCCGGACGGGATATGGAAAAGCTGCTGGTGGCCAAAGGGGAACTGATGGGTTCCGCCCGGGAGATCGTGGCGATGGCCCGGGAACAGCACGTGGTGGTCCAGGAAGTGGACCGGGCACGGCTGGATGCCATGGCGCCGAACCATCAGGGAATGATTGCCGTGGTGTCGGCATATCAGTACCATGCCATTGAGGATATTTTTGCCCTGGCGGCAGAGCGGGGAGAGGAGCCGTTCATCGTCGTGCTGGACGGGATTACCGATCCGCATAATCTGGGCGCCATCATCCGCAGCGCCGAATGTGCCGGGGCACACGGCGTCATCATCCCCTCCCGCAGGGCGGTGGGACTGACCCCCAGTGCCGTGAAGGCGAGTGCCGGTGCGGTGGAACATATTCCGGTGGTCCGTGAGACCAATCTCTCAAGAACGCTGGAGAGCCTCAAAAAAGACGGGTGCTGGGTTTTCGGAACGGCCATGAACGGGAAAAACTACCGGAGTGCGGATTATTCCGGTCCGGTTGTGCTGGTCATCGGCTCAGAGGGCGAGGGCATTTCCAAACTGGTGAGCGAGCACTGCGATGACATGGTCACCATCCCGCTTTACGGGAAGATCGATTCCCTCAATGCCTCGGTCGCGGCCGGAATCATCCTCTTCGCCATTGCCGAAAAACGAGGTGCCAAGTGAAACCGCTTCTGCTGGTGGATGGGTACAACGTGATCGGGGCGTGGACCGTTCCGCAGCGGGAACATCTGACCATTGAGGAATCCAGGGACCGGCTGATTCACATGATTGCCGACTATGCCGGCTATTCCGGGGAGGAGGTCATTGTGGTCTTCGATGGCCACTATACGGACCGGCCCATGAGCACCCGGATTGAGCAGTACGGCATTCAGGTGGTATTCACCCGCCATGGCGAAAGCGCGGACAACTATATTGAGGCATCCTGTGAGGCGGCGCCCAAATGGCGGAAAGTCCGGGTGGCGACCAGTGATGCGGTGGAGCAGACGGTGACCATGGGACGCGGGGCGGTGCGGATTTCCTCAAGGGAGTTTCTGATGGAGCTCTCCCAGGTCCGCACGCAGGGAAAGCGGACCGTTGCCGCGCCGCCTTCCCGGGGCGATCTGCTGACGCGGCTCACACCGCAGCAGCGGGAAATATTTGATCGGATGCGAAAGGGAGAGGCTGAGGAATAGGGCATGGAGGAAAGCCGGTATGAGGGAAAGAGCGACGAGGAAATCGTCGCACTGGCACAAAACGGGGATCTGGAGGGAATGGATTATCTGCTGGTACACTACAAGCAGCTGGTCACCCATAAATGCCGGCCCTATTTTCTGGTGGGAGCGGACCGGGATGATGTGATCCAGGAGGGGATGATCGGGCTGTACAAAGCGGTCCGGGAATATGATCCGACGCGGTCCATCCCGTTTCGCACCTACGCGGACCTTCGAATTCAGAACCAGGTCATGTCGGCGGTTCGGGCAACGGTCCGGCAGAAGCATATTCCGCTGAACAGTTACGTTTCCCTGAGCACCCCGGTTTATGAGGGGGAAGAGGGGCGCACGCTGATGGATACCCTGGTTGAAAACCGGAGCACGGATCCCATGGAGCTGCTCATTGACCGGGAGGACATGGACAGCATCGAAAAGCATCTGCAGCCCATGCTTTCGCCCCTTGAAAAAGAGGTGTACCGTCTCTACCTGGAAGGGAAAAGCTATCAGGAAATTGCCAGGGCACTGGGGAGAACGGCAAAAAGCATTGACAATACGCTCTGGCGCCTGAAATTCAAAATGGCAGAGGTCCTGCGGGCAGAGGGAATCATCCTGGCCAGTGCCCGGGAGGATGAGCGGCGCGCCCAGATGCGGGAGAAGCGGCGTGAGGCGGTGCGGACCAACGCACGGGAACATGCGCGGAAAAAGGCCAGAGCCGCTGCACATTCATCCGGTCGGAAAAAAGACGATCCGCCGCCTAAAAAATGACCGGATCTGACCGGACACAAAGCGTTTCCTCCGGCCTCACCGGAGGAAACGCGGCCTTTGTCCGGAGCTGCCGCGGGGCAGGAACCGGCCGGATGCCGGAAATTGCCGCAAATTCATTGGATTATTGAAGAAAAATAAAATGTCGAGTATTGACAATCATTTCTCTTTCAGCTAGAATATGCCTATCGTTGACGCCTGACAGGTCTGCAGGTGTAGTTTAATGGCAGAACTTCAGCTTCCCAAGCTGATCGCGTGGGTTCGATTCCCATCACCTGCTCCATAGCGACCACCGACAATTCGGCGGGCCGCACAACTACTGTCAGCCGAAATATCGAGGAGGTTTTTCCAATGGCGAAGCAAAAATTCGAACGTACGAAGCCGCACGTGAACATCGGAACAATTGGACACGTTGACCACGGCAAGACGACGCTGACTGCTGCCATCACCATGGTGCTCTCCACCTTTGGTGAAGCTCAGGCCATGCGTTATGATGAAATCGACAAGGCGCCTGAAGAGAAGGCACGTGGAATCACGATCAATACCGCTCACGTTGAGTATGAGACCGAGAAGCGTCACTATGCTCACGTTGACTGCCC
>DGWH01000063.1:0-434 GCA_002395225.1 Christensenella sp. UBA4263 | reverse complement strand
GGTGCTGCTCAGATGGACGGCGCGATCCTGGTCGTTTCCGCTCCGGATGGCCCGATGCCCCAGACCCGTGAGCACATCCTGCTCGCCCGTCAGGTCGGTGTTCATTACATCGTCGTGTTCATGAACAAGACCGATATGATGGATGATGAGGAGCTCCTGGAGCTGGTCGAGATGGAGATCCGTGAACTGCTGAGCAGCTATGGATTCCCGGGCGACGAAATTCCGATCATCCGCGGTTCTGCCCTGAAGGCTCTGGAGTATGTCCAGAACGGCGGCACCGATCCGAAGAATGCACCGGAGTGCAAGTGCATCTTTGAACTGATGGACGCTGTTGACAGCTACATTCCGGAACCGCAGCGCGAGACCGACAAGCCGTTCCTGATGCCTGTTGAGGACGTGTTCTCCATCACCGGCCGCGGCACCGTTGCTACCGG
>DGWH01000128.1:5380-10079 GCA_002395225.1 Christensenella sp. UBA4263 | reverse complement strand
CTCATCGCAATCATTCGGAACGAATGATTTTGGAGCCGATCTTTAAAACTGGAAATCGGCTCTCCTGCAGGATATGGCCTGCCGCCACAGCGGCAGTTTGTCAAATATGAGCACCAGAAATGCCATGGTGCCGATAGACTGAGCTACGGCTCATAAAAAAGGAGTCATCTTAATGATTATCCAAAATGCCATGATTCATGATGCCATTCATGCCGAACCGTATAAGGGCAGTCTGCTGATCCGGGACGGAAAGCTGGTTTCAGTCGGTGACCCGGCAGCGGAAGCCAATGAGGAGATTTTTGATGCGGAGGGCCTGCAGGCCTATCCCGGATTTGTGGACGCGCACAGCCACATCGGGCTGGATGATTACGGCGGTCCTACCGGAACCACTAACGACTACAACGAACTGAACGACATCTGCTGTCCTCAGCTCCGCGGGCTGGACAGTTATTACGCTCAGGATGCGGCGATTCCCATGGCACTGGCCGGAGGCGTCACCTCAGTGGCTGCCGGCCCGGGTTCTGCCAATGTACTGGGCGGTACCTTTCTGGCCGTCAAAATGGTTGGCAACACCGTGGAGGAAGCGATGCTTTCCCCTGCCGTGGCCATGAAATGTGCCTTCGGTGAAAATCCGAAACGCCTATATCGGGACAAATGCAGTTCCGCCCGCATGACCACCGCAGCCAAACTGCGGGAAATGCTCTTCAAGACAAAGGAATACATGGCCAAAAAAGCTTACGCCGGCGATGATATTTCAAAGATGCCTCCATTTGACATGAAGCTGGAGGCTCTGATTCCCGTCATGAAGCGGGAGATTCCTCTGAAGGCCCATGCTCACCGGAGCGATGATATCATGACTGCCCTTCGTATTGCCCGGGAATTCAATCTGAAGATCACCCTGGAGCACTGCACGGAAGGGCATCTGATCGTCAATGAACTGAAGGCTGCCGGCGTTCCGGTGGCTGTCGGTCCCTCCCTGACCGGTGCCTCCAAGCTGGAGCTGATTAACAAGTCCTGGACGACGCCGGGGATCCTGGCACAGGCCGGGCTGCAGGTATCCATTATTACAGATGCGCCGGTCATTCCCCAGGAGTATCTGCCTCTGTGTGCCGGTCTGGCCGTCAAAGCAGGCATGGATCCCTTTATGGCGCTCCAGGCCATCACGATTAACCCGGCCCGGCACATCGGCATGGAGAGCCGCATCGGTTCCCTGGAAGCCGGGAAGGACGCTGACATCGTGCTGACGGACGGTGATCCTCTGATCAGCGATACCATGGTGAAGGCCGTTTTTGTGAACGGTATTCAGCGTGTCTCTCACAAATAATCCGATCAACAGCGTGTAATGCGCTGTTTTTTCATTTGTTTGCGGCCGGACGCCGGACAGCCGTAATAACCAGGACGTCCCCGCCCGGTGTCGATGAATTTCCAATCCATCCGCCAGTTACTGCCTTATCACCGCGATTATTTTCAGGCACGATTTATTGCGTCATTGGTCAGCCAGTACATTTCCGTCTTTCCCACTTCACAGATGTTTTCCCGTCTGCTTCCTGTATGAACGGGAAAACGTCCTTTATCCTGCGTCCCGGGCCACACCTCTTCCTCATACACAATTCTGGCCATATAAAAAGTGAGCGTCTCCTCTTTTTAAGATGAGACGCTCTGGTTCTTTGGTTTTACTTCTTCTTTGTCAGCCATCCGATACCGATTAAAGCGAACAGTACTGCCAATCCATAGAGAAGCGGTCTCTCTGTATCTCCCGTATGAGGCAGAGAATCGATTGCCTTCTCATCAATCTTTGTCCAGGAAATCGCCACCGGCGACAGACCATCCAGTTCTACTGTGATTCCGTCTTCCCCTTTTGTTACCGCCGGTGTTTCAATCTTTCCAGGCAGATGGCCATGCATCGCCACCGTAAACATATGTGCCACCGAGAAATCATGCGTATTTCGGCCGGTTCCGGCGGGATATAAGAACGTAACAGACAGCTTTTTGTCTTTCGGAAAGTTCTCTTCTGTTGCCTTGACCCACTCACCGTCAATCAGCACCATAAGTTCCGCATCCTGAAATACGCAGTTCTCTCTGGAGGCGATCTGCCCGTTGGATGAAAGCTCCCTCAGGAGCGCATTCTCAAGCGCAGTTACTGAGGAGAACTTCTCTGTTAATTCTTTCGGGACAGATGTCAAATCATTCGTCACGATTTTGCTTTCTATATCCCCCCACACCGCGGTCACTTTAAGATCCGCCGTCACGGTTATTTTGTCATTCACCGCATATTGCTTTTCCCCGATTTTCCAATGTGCAAACACCTTGTTTGCCGGCGGGATAAAGGAAGATTTCGGGAATGTATATTGAGACCCTTTTTCAATCTGAACCGGCGCCATAGTCCCCGTGCCCTCGCCTTCATCAAAGGTGATGGTGACGGTTTCAGCCACGCTTTCGGATATCGTCACCGTAACCGGGCCGGCAGGTGCTGTATCACTATGGTTCTCATCCCCTTTGACTTTGTACCACACATAGTAGGTTCCGGCGTTGGTTTTTGCAGGGATGGATGTGGTATAAAGTGATTCCGTCGGTGCAGTGGTCGCATCCGTTCCGAGGACGTACTGCATTTCGCCGCCTGTTGCGGTTCCCGCGTTGACAAGCTCCTGAGCTGAACCGGTATAGGTCAACGTTTTAGCTGTCGGGGCGGTAACCGCTGGCTCTGCCTTAGCCACTGTCACCGGCACACATGCAGGAGTGGAATCAAGATAGCCAGTGTTTCCCTTTGCCTTATACCATACATAATAGGTTCCGGCGTCGGTTTTTGACGGGATGGATGTGGTATATTCTTCGGTTGCAGCATCCTTCGTACCAAGGGCGTACTGCATCGTGCCGCCCACCAGCGTAGAATCATCCACATTCACCAGCGGTTTCTCCGTTCCGTCGTATGTACGGCTGTTCGCGGTCACGGTGGCAGGCACAGCCATCGGCTTCTCGGCAACCTCAATCTGCACAGACACATTATCAAGCGTATTGTAGTTATTCGTGTCATTGGGAGTGAATTTGGCGAAATGCGTCGTCATGCCAATATCATTCAGCTTGGCAGTCGTGTCTTCCTCCCAACTCCACGTACCGTTATCCGCCGTAGGCAGCGCCACATCCGCCAGCGTCTGGCCGACAAACGCGCTCAGCTGCCCCACGGTGTTCGTCGGGTCTGCCTTGTTCACAGTCAGTTTGACCTTGCATTCCGCCGTGCTGTAGTTCCCGTCAGTCGGGGTGAATACCACATCATATTCTGTTGTTTCGCTGTCAGACACAGCGGGAGCAATGGTCGTATTCTTCCACGCGAAGGTACCCGCAACACTGGCAGTGCCGCCGGTCAGAGTGCTGTCTGCCAGCGTCTGACCGTAAGTAGTTTCCCCAGCAGTAGGTGTTGTGGTAACGGAGGTTGCCGCCTTCGCTATTTCATAATCCACTGTGGCGGTCTTTCCTTCGACCGTGATCTTCGCGGTATACTTGCCCGCGTTGGTCGGAGCCGTGTCGCTTTCCGCGTAGGTCGTGGTGCCTCTTCCGGCATACTTGATATCCGTTGCCGCGATTGACTTGCCGGTCGCCGCATTGAAAGCATCCAACCCGGTCAGCGTCGCCGCCGCGCTCTTGCCTGTCTGTCCGTAGGTGGTCAGCGTAGGCGAAGTGATAGTCAGCGTGACTTTGCTGTCCGTCAGGTCACAACCTGTGTTACCGCATGTTGCCGTGATGGTCTTATCGGTGGAGCTGTAGTTGAAGTCATGGGTGTGAGCTAACTCCCATTTGGCCCAATATTCCTTATTTCCTGTTGCTGTACTGGCTATTTGCGTGACAGGACTTCCTTCCAAGTTAGCATTGTCATACCATCCTTCAAAAACATAATTTTCCCTTGTTATATCACTCGAGGTTGGTAACAGAACACCTATTTCCTGCGCATAACTTGTAACATTTTTCCCATCTCCTATTGTTCCTTCATTTGTATGAAGCGTTACGGAATAAGTTGTGAGTTCAGTTACCGTAATAGTTCCGCAAAAGTTGTAGTATCACCATCTCCCGCATTATGTATTACATTAATTGTTGACACTCCAAGACCATTTATACTGATATTCTTTGTTGCCATATCAACTGTAACATTTGTTCCACTTTCAACATTCATACTACCTATAGTCCCATCAGACCATCCATAGGTAGGATCAATTCTACTAACACTAAAACTATATGGTAATGATGAATTCCTTAGAGTGTTTTTGCGATCAACAGTTTTATTATTAGATTTAAAATGCCGTGTAAAGTCTAATTGAACTTTTCAGCTCCAGTATATGTTGAATTCGCATACGCCGTCATGCCCATCCCCGGCATCAGCCCCAACACCATCACAAGGCTGAGCAGGATGCCTAAAAATTGTTTCTTCATCTTCATAAGCTGTTTCCTCCTGATAATCTTTCTTCACGGCTGTTATGGCCGCCGCGTCGCCATGTTGAACAATACAAAAACCGCCGAACCTGACAGGGTATACCACCCCCGTCAAGTCCGACGGTTATCCATCACGCGCCTTAGCGTAAAGCAAAAACATCCAGTGGATGTTTTTGTCGTAAATGTAATATTCAGTTTCAAGCGCCCCGCAGGACGCAAAATACCCTAAAGGGCACGCGAGGGCGCAGTTAGCCCATGCTCTGCTCTGCTCTGCTCTGCT
>DGWH01000128.1:1674-5314 GCA_002395225.1 Christensenella sp. UBA4263 | reverse complement strand
CTCTGCTCTGCTCTGCTCTGCTCTAAGGAGCGTAGTTCTATTCCGCATGGCCGTCAAGCCCTCATGTACTAATTTCTGATGAATTTTTGACTGTGCTTCATCGGTCACAGTGCCCACGGTCTGGAATCGTCTGGGTCGGAATCATCATCTAGAAAATTCTGAGCATAGGTCGTTGTGAGGTCATAGCGGCGAATAATAAGATCCTTTATCTTCACATCCGGCATTTCTGCAAACCTATATGCGCTGATATCCTCTTTAATCTTCTCCGTCCTCTCGGACGCCATCTTCACATATTCTGGGCTGAACATAGTCATCATAATCTTCTCCACCTCCGGTCTGTGTTCTTCCAAATACCTGACCAGGTAACCTTTCTGGATGCAAAGTTCGATTGTCGCAGTGACAGCCTGCTGCTTTTCCTCCGGTGTGTTTGCTTTGAGCACGTTTTCATCCCAGATTCGGCAGAAGCCCATATATTCTTCAATGATGCCACCCTTATATTCACCGTGGATGATTCTGGCCTTAAACTCCGGCTTGTTCGGATCGTCGCCGAAGAATTCATGGTTCAGGGAAAGGACATCCTTTTCAACCTTCTTCTTACCGGTGTAAATCACAAAAGCTTCCACGTCCGGCACATCCACCTTGACAGAACTGTGCAGATCTGCTTTCCTGATCTTCAAATAGCTCATAGCGGAATCAAAGTAATAGTCCGCCAAACGGAAAATGATATTCACGCTCCATGTGAACTGTGCCTCCGTAAGAACAATGAGCTTTCCTCTGGCCAGCAACCCCAGGTCGTTATATGGATGGATCGTTAGTACGTTATCCAGCGTGACTAATTCCAAATCATCCTCTGTAATCGTTGTGTCAGCAGGGAACAGTTCTTTATAAAGTTGGAGCTGATACTCCTTGCGCATGAACAGATTAAGGAATACAGAATTCTTTGCATGACGGTTCACTCGATCCTGCTTTATGACATCAAGCTCATGCTTGTAGGCATCCCGTTCCTGTACAATCTCTTTATAGGTCTGTTTCTTTTCGGCCACTGTGTTCACCTCCTGCTTCCCATATTTGTATCGTCATCCCATCCCAAATCCTTCATCCTCCGAGAAGGCACAATGATACAAATAGAGTATAGCAAAAATCCGGTTCGAAAGCAAAGAAATTTTCAGAAACTATTCGTGAACGAAAGACGAGATAATAATGTTTAGAAAAGACCGGCAACAGTTATGCTACCGGCCTTGTGGATACGATAGGTGGTTATCAAGCCCTTCTGTATATTTTGTTATTTGTTTTTCCATCAGGAACCACAAATCCTGTATCAACAAGTAAACCCAGATGCCTCCAGGTTGTAGAATACGACTTCCCGCATATGGCTTTTGCTTCTGATGGCGTTACAGCCCCCTGTGCATCTATCAGTTCAACGATAGGTAGGACTTTCCTATAATCAGCTTCTTTCAAAACTTCTTTCAAACTCCTTTCATCATCTGAAAGAAGTTCTTCTTCCCCTGCCGTTTTCCCTGATCCTGCCTGTCTGTTTTCTTCCTCCTGAATCCGCGCAAATTCCTCATTGATGTAGGCGACCACCTGTGTGTAATCGTCCGTATCATTATCCGGACTGTATACCAGCCTTGGAGACTTATTGTTCTCCATAGCCTTTTTTGCACGCCGGACACCAGAGCCATATGACTGAATCAGATCCAGCTTGAAGAACATCTCTTTTAATTCGTCATTCAGATAATATCTGTCATCGAAATCGACCTTGGTATTCAAATCCTCTATGGTCACAGGTGGAACCGGTCGATTGTGATTGATAAAGGACAGATGATCCTTGTAAACGTAAATACCGATGTACTGCTTTCTGGAATATCCCTTGTGCAGAATGCAGTTGGTCGCCAGCTCCTCAAACATTTCAATGGGCCAGTTGAACACCCGATGAGCTCCAGATTTTCCAGGTTCTCTGACGGTATATGACGCCATGATAGTATCCCTGAAATACTCCCGGACACGCTGTGCCTGTATCCACACCGGCCCGCGAAAGGATTTCGACTCCATCTTATCTGTGCCTTTGGCTTCACGGATCACCTCAACATATGCATACGGAATAAACTCATCCGGTCTGTCCACAAACATTAGCACAGCAAAGTTCTTTGCCCGATATCCACCATACTCACTGGAATCAATCAAGTGAAGCGCCCTTGCCATATCCAGTTTCGACAATGCCCGGACATCTGCTGCCGCATGAGTACGCACAAGATATTCCTTCATGTACTCATAATTCAGGTCATCCAGCGTCGCCATTTCATTCAGTTCGGATGTGAAATGGAAATCCGCGAATTTCTTCAGAAGCTCAAACTCCTCCCGCTTATTCGGCATGCGGCTGTCCCGGCGGATACGGATATACCTCCCGGCTTTCAGGTTGATTTTCTTGTCCTTCTCCGCCTTCACGTCTGTCTCATAAGGACCATCGTTGCCTGGTTCTACCGCCAGGATGATATAGAATCGGCCATCTATCTTATCCTGCAGCAAATAATACACAGGCTTCGGATGAATATGGGAAAGCAATGATTTCAGTTCGTTCTCCGTAGTCTCAATCACGGCTTCATCAATGCCGGATATCGGGCGAACCGGTACCGCCTTCCTGCCTGTGGCTTCATCATCCTCTTCCTCGATGCCTATGAAAGCAAACCGATTTCACGGTTCATGTAGTTATTGGCAAAAGCGCAGGCTGTCTTTAAGATGCCGTTCTTTACAACATCTGATGCTGACTTCTTATATTCGATGTGATCATCCTCAACGGTGCAGCGGTCTATGATATCGTGAGCAATGCGCTGAATATCTTCTTTTTTCATTTACGCTTGCCCGCCTCTTTCTTTTCGTATGTGCTGACCATATCGTCATATCGGTCAATGTACATATTCACAGCACGCTCAATGGCCACGGTCTTCGGCTGGCCAGAGTGTTCACAAAAAGCTCCCAGGCGGTCAAACGTCGCCTGATCCATCTTTATCGTAATCGGAGTCGCATTCTTCTTTACTCTCGGCATACTGGTTCCTCCATTTATGTTTCCAAAACGACTCTTTGATTATACATTCAGATTATGGAATAAGTAATACGTTTCAGAGTGAAAAAACGGATGGAACAGGCTGTTTCCAGGGCCTTAACCTTTCCTAAGGATTTCCCGTCAGCAGAAGAAATCCCGCAGCCGGGAACGTCCGAGCCGTTACAAAGACAAGCCGGTTTTAAGTCATGGATGTCATCCCCCGCCCAGGCTGCATCCGCTGCCGAAAGAATACGCCGACAGGCTTCACCTTTCCATCCCGGTTCATCCAGGGAATCCCTTTTTCCGCCAGGGTTTCCCTTTATCCGGCATCCGAACGACGGAAAGGATTTTGTCGGTCGTGGAGTATCCGGCGCCATTCAGGCCGATGGTTCCGGTCCATTCTCCCTGCTCCATCGCAGCGGTTCCCTGTTCCAGTGCCTGAATCGTTTCATCACGCGCCGTCAGGATTCCTGCTTTGCAATTCGTCTGCTTCCATGCGCTGCATGGAGTGGCCCTGTCACGCAGTGACAGTTAGGTAAATCCAGGCCTCAGGCAAAGCAGCTCTGGCAAACGTCCAAAATTGAGGCCTGAGGAACGGCC
>DGWH01000128.1:0-1522 GCA_002395225.1 Christensenella sp. UBA4263 | reverse complement strand
GCAGTGACAGTTAGGTAAATCCAGGTCTCAGACAAAGCAGCTCTGGCAAGTGTCCAAAATTGAAGTCTGAGGAGGAGTGGCCCTGTCACGCAGTGACAGGTTGTCAGATTTAGGTCAGAACAAAGTCGTTCCGGCGAAAGACCAGCCAGAGGAGGCAGGCATAACACACGTTTGTTTTCGCCTCCTTTCCCGGTCTTTATTCTGTTTTCAGAAAGCGGATGATTTCCCGTCTGTCGTCCATGAACCGGGTTTCACCGCCGGTAAAGGCGATCGTCTCCTCCAGCATCATGCAGACCTTCTGTCCATCCCATTCCGGCACCGCCTGAGAGATATTCAGCTCCAGTGCATAGCAGGTATCATCGTGCATGATGAATTCTCCCTGTCCCGGCACAAACCGCTGGTTGTCGTACAGCCCGATGAGGGGGCCGGCGCCGTGGCCGAAAGCGCCGATGGGATGGCAGTAACACATGGCTTCGATTCCTTCCCTTCCTGCCTGCTCCAGCGCGGCTGCCAGGATTTCGTTTCCCGTCCGGCCCACCTGGTACTCTCCGCGAACGATATCCTGAAAGCGGCATCCGGTCCGAAATGCCGCCCGAATTCCGGCGGGAATGTCCTTCTCACCCTTCCGGCCGATATAGATGTTCCGCTGCGTATCCGTGTGCAGCCCCATGCAGGCCAGGCCCACATCGCAGTGCACGATGTCCCCTTCCCGAATCGTTTCTCCGGTCATCCGGAAGTCCGGTTCCCCAAACCGCTGCAGGTCAATGTCCGGCGAAAACCAGCAGGACAGTCCCAGCCGGTTCACCCGCTCCGTCACCTCCCACTCCAGATCCGTTGTTGTCGTCACGCCGGGGGTGATGCAGGCCGGGGAAAACACCTCGTCCACGATGTCCGTCATCAGCCGGTAGATTTCCGGATACAGCGCCAGTTCCCCCGGGGTCCGGGTCTCGATCCATCTCACGGCAATCTGTTCAGCACTGACAAGGGGCACACTGTCGCTTGTCGCCAGCCTCAGCCGCTCGTACAGGTGCCGGCTCAGCCCGTCTGCTATGGCGCAGTCGGCCGAAACATTCACATGCACCCGGCCGGGATTTTTCTCTCGGATCAGCCGATTCAGCGCGCAGAACACCTCATCTCCCCGCTGCATGGCCTGGGTATAATAACCCTTCAGCCGGTCGTCAGGCCGGGAAACATTCAGTGCCTCAAACCGTCCCGCCCCGTCCAGACAGAACACCAGACAGACCGTTCTTCCGGCACTGTGCACCGCTGCCGGCACCAGGGATTTAAACAGCGGATCCTCATTGTACTCTCTGGAGATCACTGCCCACATGTTAACCCCGCATTCCTTCATCAGTTCCGGCATCAGGCCATACAGCCGTTCCTTCAGGATCTCATCCTGCATCCTGTTCTGTTCACGAACGCTCCACACAGCGCCATTCCTCCTCCGTTTTCCCACAATCATTCCGGTCTTCCGCCTCATCCGGGCTCACCCATCCGATCATCCTCTGTCCCAAAGCCCGGA
>DGWH01000096.1:55015-55489 GCA_002395225.1 Christensenella sp. UBA4263 | reverse complement strand
GTTCCGGAGTCGGTTTCGGTGTTGCTGTCGGCTTCGGAGTCGGCTTGGGTGTCACTGTGGGCTTTGGAGTCGGCTTGGGTGTCGCTGTGGGCTTCGGAGTCGACTCCGTGACTAATGCTGCGTTAAGGCTGTTTTCGGCACGCTGGACAGAGGCTTCTCCATCTGTTGCAACCAGTGAATTTGTCTTTTCAGAAGAGGCTTCTGAAGCTGTCGCAATGGATGCAGAGCTGTCATCAGGCGTTGTTCGGTTCTGTTTTGTATTGACTCCATTGGCGACAGATGCTTCTGAATCCGTGGCAATGTTCTCCCCGTGGAAGGCTGCCTCAGGAGCGGTGGCAATCGACCCGCTTTCACTGCCTTCAGAAAGAGGACCTTTTTCTGAACCGATAATCGGTGTCGGAGTAGGCTTTGGCGTCGGCGTTGAAGTCGGTGTCGGAGTCGGGGTAGGCGTCGGAGTAGGAGTAGGTGTTGGAG
>DGWH01000096.1:31776-54878 GCA_002395225.1 Christensenella sp. UBA4263 | reverse complement strand
GTGTTGGAGTAGGTGTCGGAGTAGGTGTCGGAGTAGGAGTAGGCGTCGGAGTAGGCGTCGGGGTAGGCGTTGGTGTCGGTGTAGGCGTCGGTGTCGGAGTAGGAGTAGGCGTCGGAGTAGGCGTCGGTGTCGGGGTAGGCGTCGGTGTCGGAGTAGGCGTCGGTGTCGGGGTAGGCGTCGGAGTCGGCGTCGGAGTCGGAGTCGGCGTCGGAGTCGGAGTTGGTGTGGCCTTCAGTTCAACCGACAGAGCCTGCAGCTCACGAACAAGGGCAGAAATGTCTCCCTGAGAGATTTCCATGAGATTGTTGGTGCCGTCAAGGGGTGAAAGGCGGACGGATGCCGTGCTGGAATTTGAAGGGGTAAACGTGACGGTTCCGTCGTTGGACACACTGAGCCCCTGGTGCTCGGCAGCATCTGAACCGAAGATGGTGTTGTATTGTTCCTGATGAGCTGCGGCATCCGAGAGAAGCGAGAGAACATCCGAAAGCTGTTTTCCGGTGATGACGGCAGCTGAATTGAGCACGATTGCCTCCGGGTGATCACTGTAGATGACCGTTACCTGGGGTGCTGCATCGGATGAAACGGCAGGCGTTTCTAATGGCAGGGAGGCAGGCGTGTTTTCCGGAGCGGCAGGGCTGCTGCTCTCCTGTGCGAGTCTGATGGCAGAGCCGAGTGTGAGAGGAGCAGGTGAGGGTGTGGTTTCAGTCAGGACAGTAACGGCACCGGATTCAATGGCCCGGGTGAGTTCTGACGAGGAAACATTTGCCCCGTTGGCAGACTGTATAAGATAGGAAAGAACTTCGTCGGAAAGCGCGGCGTTCCGGTCAATCCAGATGGTGCTGGATTTGCCCTCCGAGGTGATTGAAGGCATCTCAATGGGTGCTGCCGGGAAGACGGAACGCTGTGCCGATGCATTTTCGGAGGTCGTTTCTGAAACAGACGGGACAGGAGTTCTGTCTGTTTCGGGAACGGGGGTAAATTCAACGGAAGCGGCTGAATCAGGCAGCTGTCCGCTCTGTGTGCCGGCAGCTCCATCGGTTTCGGGATGGCTGCTTTCCGTATTGGCTGTTACGGATGGGGCGGCATCGGAAGAGGTTCGGAGTGAATTTTCCTGCAGGGCGCGGAGAATAGGAAGGAGTTCCCTGACGCTGAGCCCGCTGTCCGGGTCAAAACTGGCCACAACATTTCCATTCTCATCCTGGGTGCTTGAAAATACAACACCGTCGCCTCCGCTGATTTCAGAGACAAGATTCGGCAGGTTTTCCTTGAGGGTTTTGGTCAGCCGATCAGTTTCCTCACCTTTTTCATTGTAAAGCAGGGTGCTGCCTGAAGGATCGATGAGTGTATAACCGGGAATGGCTTTATAAACATAGGAAAGTTTCTGTGAAATGAGGTGATTGGATTCCTGTGCATGAAGGGTAATCCGATAGGTATCCCCCGGATTGGCCTGTGCGGGGAAAGTAAGACGAAGGACACTGGAGGTGTCATCACGAATCCGCAGGACCTGTTTCCCGTTGACCGTCAGCGTAGCATACAGATAGTAGGAATAGAGATCTGCATCCGTGCTGGAGGTGACGGTCAGCTGCGCATTGGCATGACCGGGAACGATAACCGGGATACCGGAGATCTGATACAGACCACTTGCGGAACGCGGCTCATTGGGAGAAAGAGAGCTCATATTCCGGGTGGTATTCAGCTGGATCCGGACGGACTGGGAGCCAGAAACCAGCCCCATCATCTGAAGGGGATCCTCTGCGGATGCCGGACCGACGCTGGTGCTGCCGGCTGCATCCCCGTTAAAGGGGATCTGTTCCTGTGCTGTTTCAATAGCACTCAGCTGCCAGTAGCAGGGCTGAACGTCTCCCAAAACCACGGCAGAGCAGAGGAGCAGAAGCAGGAAAAGAGAGAAAACCATCACTTTCTTCATATGCACAGACCTTCTTCTTTGTTTAGGTATTCCGTCTGATGTAACGGTTTTTTGATGTCGTTCTTTTGTAAAATTGCAAAATAATACAGATGATTTATACCATGAAATGCGGCAAAAAACAAGTCCCGCACCTGAAAAACACGGTTTTTGCATCCGAAACCCGAACATTTTGAAAGAGAAAAACATCTTTGGGTCTAGTCATGGATGGGAAATTCGGATATAATGATGTCATCGAAATATGAAAG
The DNA here is from genome assembly GCA_002395225.1 of Christensenella sp. UBA4263. GTDB lineage: Bacteria > Bacillota > Clostridia > Christensenellales > Aristaeellaceae > Ventricola. The sequence goes on along the minus strand of DGWH01000096.1, from coordinate 52,706 downwards.
GAAGGTATTGACCGTGATCCAAATCATCTTTGGAAAGAAAGGCTCCGGCAAGACCAAACGCATTCTTGATATGGCGAACAACTCTGTGAAGGATGCGAAAGGCTATGTTCTTTTTGTTGATATCAACAAGGATTACACACTGAATCTGAAGCCTCAGATCCGTTTTGTAGATGCGAGCGAATATGCTGTCAAAGGTGCTGCGTCTTTTTATGGGTTCATTGCGGGCATTCTTGCGGGCAATTATGATATTGATGTTCTCTATATCGACAGTTTCCTCAAACTGCTCCAGGCAAATGAGCAGGAACTGCTTGATTTCTTCTCCAAGCTGGAGAAACTGACGGCCCATGCGGGCTGTGATCTGGTGATCAGTTACAGCGATGATCCGGCAAATGTTCCGGAGTGCATCCGCCAGTATCAGATCTGATTTCTGACCGAAAAACGGCTTTTCCGTTCAGGCTATCCATATAACGGGATTTGACCTGAAAATGGGAAGACATCCGGGAAGACTAAAGCAGGCACGATGATCGTGCCTGCTTTTTTGTGCTCCATCTTGCATTCTGGAAAGATCAATGATAGGATCAGATTGCAGTTTTAGCTGACTATGTTTTAAAAAAGATGCTATAATCAACTAAAACAGATCATTATGCATGCATTTTAGCTGATTATGTGAACGGCAGATGCTGGAAAAATCAGCTGTTTTCCGCACGGAATCAAAGACAAAAAAGCTGTCCACTTAACGATGGTTTCCGCCAGCGGTCTCGTTCATAACGCACATGCAGGAATCATTCTGAATGAAATAACAGGAGATGATCTGTTCGAGTCATGCTGATAAGCAAATTCAGGTTTATATGGCAGCCGATCAATCTGAATAAAAAATCGCAGGCATTATTTAAAACGTGCCTGCGATTTCTGTGTTTTTCAGAACATGCTTTGGAATTACACGCTGTCTCCAATGACTGCAGGGATTATCCGCCTGTCATATCGTGTCAGTGTCTTTTTTTCACCCATCATAGAAAAGATCATCTGCGGTGATCTGTACCTGCACGTTTCCTTCATATTCATTTTTGGCAAGACCATATGGTGTGATGAACGTTGAATGAATCGCGTAAGCTGTGCCGGTTTCAGTGACCAGATCGCTGATTTTTTTACGGAGGTTTTCATCCGTTTTCTTCGTGATGACATACGGTGCAGAGGCATATTTCATTTCACACAGATTGATCACCTGGTCTTTTCTGACAATCAGCAGGTCAATCTGAGAACCGAATAATCCCTTTTCCAGATCCTCGGCGCAGGACCAGGACACTGCATCCGTCACAACCCCGTCAATTCCGATCTTATGCTTAATCGCACTGATGTGCTCAAGACACACACGCTCAAAGGCCAGACCGCACCAGGCATTCCTGACTGGTGTATTCAGATGATTCGTCCAATAATGAGGGTCATTGGGCTTTTGATCAAGAAATTTGAAATAAAACAATGTAAAATTGTCGATTAACTGATAACGTTTATTTCTCTTCGTCTTTCCAAACTCATCATAATGGCGAATGAAGCCACAGCTTTCAAGATTGCTCAGCAACTCGGAAAATGTGCCGGAATCAGGAATTCTGGTTTCTTTTAAAAGTTCGTCGCGGTACATCCCGACTTTTTTCTTTCCCAAAGCAGTCACAATCCGGATATAAGGTTCCGGAGCATTGAAGACAGAGGCGTACAGGTACCTGAACTCATCTTCAAGGATCGGATGATCTGCAAAGAACAATGCGTCGATGTTTTGAGACAGTCCAAGACTTTTGTTCAGCTGATCCCAGTAATAGGGAATTCCACCCAAAATCATGTAACACTCAAGCAGCTGATACCGGCTCATGCGGATGTTCTTAGCCGCTGTAAATGCTTCGCACTCGGAAAGCGTAAAAGGCTGCAAATTGATTTTCAAGTTCAGTCGGTTATATAAACCACCTCTGGAATGGACAACTTTTTTCATCATCCAGCTTGTTGCCGAGGCGCATACTACCAGCACAATATCCTTTCTGGCGGTCATCCTTGCATTCCAGAAATATTCAAGGGCCGGGATAAAATCTGACTTTCTTGTGTCCATCCAAGACAGCTCATCGATAAAGATGACTTTTTTAGATTCGTCCGAGAGATTGATTAAATCCTCCAGTAGACTGAATGCATCCAGCCAGGTTTCCGGCTTTTTGAAGTTCCCCAGACCTGATTTTTTCAGCGACACAGCAAAGGCATCCAGCTGTGCTTTTTTCGTTTTCCCTCCATCCAGAGGGGAAAGTCCTGCATGCTGAAATACAAAATGATAACCATAAGCCTCTCTAACCAGCAAGGTCTTTCCTACACGTCGACGGCCGTATACAGCAATAAATCTGGATTCATCGGCTTCTTTTGCACTCCTGAGCGCTTCCAGCTCTTTTGTTCTTGAAATGATCATGTTACCCCTCCACAATTTAATCTCGGTAAGCCGTATAAAAATCCACTTACCGAGATTTTATCATGGATTTTTATAAAGAACAAGCGCTATTCATAAGGACAGTGCTTATTGATAAAATCTCGCTAAGCCGTTTTAAAAATGATTTAGCGAGATGAAATGAGGAGGATTCGGAAGAGAAGGTGCAGCGGAAGAGGCGAGAATGTTCAGACTGATTTCAGGGGAAACCCAGGACCGCATGGCCCGGACAAAGGAAAGTTTTACTGCGCATAAAGCAGAAAAGTGATTTTCAGGGCGGAATCATTGACTTTCCGGCGGGAGCGCGTGTATAATCGGGCGGCGTTTAGAAACAAAAGGTTTTGAAGAGGAACAGTGGCCGCCGGATCAAGAATCCAGGGTGACCATGAACAATGGGGGATAAAAACATGAGATCAACAAGAGGAAATGAACGCGTTCAGCCTTCACAGGCAATTCTGCGCGGACTGGCACCGGATGGCGGACTGTATGTACCGGAGACATTTCCTGAGTTTTCAATGGAAACGATTATGGATCTGGAGGAGGCGTCCTATGAGGAACGCGCGCTGAAAATACTCAGCGGATTTCTGCCGGATTTTACGGTTAATGAACTGAAAGAGGCCATTCATGGCGCGTATGGGACGGGCTTTGATGATGCTCGGATTGCGCCGCTGGTAAAGCTGGATGAGCGCACCTACTCGCTGGAGCTCTGGCACGGCCCCACGCTGGCATTCAAGGATATGGCCCTTCAGCTTCTGCCGCATCTCCTCACACTCAGTGCGGGAAAGAACGGGGAGAAACGGGAAATCTTTATTCTGGTTGCCACCAGCGGGGATACCGGGAAAGCGGCACTGGAAGGTTTCCTGGATGTTCCGGGGACACGGTGTGCCGTGTTCTATCCGAAAGATGGTGTCAGCAAGGCCCAGCGCCTGCAGATGGTGACGACGGGCGGACGGAATACGCACGTGATCGCCGTCGAGGGAAACTTTGATGATGCCCAGAGCGGCGTAAAACGCATATTTGGAAGCAGCGAATTTGCCCGGACGATGGATGAGCAGGGACGGGTTCTGTCCTCGGCGAACTCCATCAATTTCGGCCGTCTGGTTCCGCAGATCGTCTATTATTTCTCCGCCTATGCCGATCTGATCCGGGATGGCCAGATCCGGCCCGGTGAGGAAGTGAATTTCTGTGTTCCCACCGGCAACTTCGGGGATATTCTGGCCGCCGACTATGCAAGGCGTTCGGGCCTGCCGATTGGCCGGCTGATCTGTGCCAGCAACACCAATAATGTTCTGACGGATTTCATTGAGACGGGCGTTTATGATATTTCGCAGCGTCCCTTCTACAAGACCGTTGCGCCGTCCATGGATATCCTGATTTCCTCCAATCTGGAGCGCCTGATCTTTACCCTGACGGGGAATGATCCGGAGAAGACGGCCGCGTTTATGCGGGAACTGGCAGAGAAGAAGCAGTATCAGATTGATGAGGAGATGCTCAACCGGCTTCAGGCGGTGTATGCCTGCGGATATGCGGATGAGGTTGCGCTGAAGGCGGAGATCTGGAAGCGCTGGCATGATCAGCATTACCTGATGGATACGCATACGGCGGTGGCATCGGCGGTGCTGCGCGAATATGTGGAGAAGAGCGGGGATACCCGCAAGAATGTCATTGTTTCGACGGCCAGTCCGTACAAGTTCGGTCCGGCGGTGCTTTCAGCCATTGGCGGGCTGGATGTGGAAACGATGGATGATTTTGAATGCTGTGTGAAGCTTTCGGCACTGACCGGAACAAAGGAACCGGAGGTTATCAAGAAACTGCCCGGAACGCCGGTCCGGCATGACCAGACCTGTGCCAAGGACAAGATGCCCGAGGCACTGCTGGAAGCGCTGAAGCGGTCAGCGGAAAGAATGGAATAAGCAGAAAAGGCACAGGCTGTCTGTACAGATGTACAGCAGCCTGTGCCTTTTCTTGTTCGGGAGCGCAGGGAAGGGAATCAGGCGGTGCCTGTCCGGTGCATGAGACGCCGGATCCACTGGAAATATCGGAAAACACAGATGAGGCTCGAGAGCATCCAGGTAAGTCCAGCCGTCAGCCAGATGGACCAGACCCCGATGCCGGGAAGGAGCACGAGGAGGTAGGGGAGGCCGATTCGGCCGGCCATCTCCACGATGCCGTTGAGGAAGGAAAAGAAGGCATCGCCGACGCCGTTGAGGACGCCGCGCGTCACGTAGATGGTGCCGAGGAAGAGATAGAAAAGACTGGTAATCCTCAGTGCGGTGCCGCCCAGCAGGCGGACCTCTTCCTCCGCGACGAACATTCCGACAATCGACTGGCCGAATAACTGCATGACCAGGGTCATCAAGATGGAAATGACGGCCATGGCCAGCATGCTGTCTTTGAAGCCGAGACGGATCCGGCTGTGAAGGCCGGCACCGTAATTCTGTCCGCAGTAGGAGGCGAGCGCCATACTGAGGGAACCGAAGGGCTGCTGAACCAGCTGGTCAATCCGGCTGGTGGCCGTATAGGCGGCCACGGCGGTGGTGCCGAAGCGGTTGACAAAGGACTGCAGGGAGGAGGTGGAAATGGCAATCAGGCTCCACTGCATGGCCATGGGAAGCCCAAGACGGAGGGTTTCCCGGGCAATTCGGGGGCTGAAGGCGAAAAGCCGGCGGCTGATTCGGAAATAGTCGTTGAAGCGGACGGCGTAGAGCAGTGAACCGGCCCCGGCCAGCAGCTGCGAGAGTGCAGTGGCCAGAGCCGCACCGAAGACCCCCATGTGAAGAGGCCCGACAAAGAGCAGATCCAGCCCGATGTTCACGAAGCAGGAGAAAATCAGAAAGTAGAGCGGCGTTCTGGAATCGCCCAGTGCCCGCTGGATGGAGGAGGAATAGTTGTACAGGGCGACCATTGGCATGGAGGCACAGGTGATGCGCATATAGGTGATGGCATCCGGCAGGATGTCGGCAGGCGTTCCCATCCAGGCGAGAACGGTGGGGACCAGCGCGAAGGAGAGGCTGCCGGTGACAAGGGAAATGGACAGGAGGACATAGGCGGAATTGACAATGGTCCGCTTTACCATTTCCGGCTTGTCCGCACCGAAATACTGGGCGGTGACCACCCCGCCGCCGCTGCTGATGCCGTTGCAGAGGGAAAAGAAGAGGAAGGAAATGGAGCCGGTCGAGCCGACGGCGGCCAGGGCGCCGGCCCCCAGCAGCCGTCCGACAATGGCGGAATCGGCCAGCATGTAGGCCTGCTGGAAAAGGTTGCCGATCAGGAGGGGAAAAGCGAACACGGCCAGAAGGGGAAGCGGTTTCCCCTTTGTCATGTTCATGACATGGACACGCTGCATGGAGGACCTTTCTGACTGGATGAGGTCTGTTGGTGGGAAATTGGCTGAACACGGGGTGCGGTGCCGCCCCATTATAGTGGTTTTGCGCGGAAAAGAATACGGTCTACTTTTAAGGAAAACGGGCGCAAAAAAAGATTCCCTGACGGGAATCAGACTTCATAGACAGGGCGTTCGGGGGCAAAGTCGGAATTATAGGCGATGATCCGGTGAAAGGTATTCTGGGAGGCAATGCGGAGCATATCCTCCTGCGTGCAGTGTACCCCATACCGGATGAGCTGTGCCTGGCCTGAATGGAGCATGAGGGAGGCATGGGAATTCGGTTCTACCGTTCCGGTGAAGATGACGAGTCCGCCGCATTCCATGATGCGCGCGGCCAGCTGGCGCGTTGCGGGACTGTCGATCTGGGGATCACTGACAAAGTAGATGCCAAGGGCGACAAAATCATCCGGAATGGCCCGGATATAGACGGCATCAAGGACTTTCTGGAAATCAGGACGGACCCACAGGGCAGAGGCATCCAGATGCCCCAGTTCGGTGATAAAGTGGGTGTCGGCAAAGATGTCGGTGAACGGGAATTTTTCGCACAGATAGGTCATGATCCCGATGCCCCGCCCGAATTTGGGAACCGGCAGGAGGATTGGACGGCCGTCCGTCAGTGCCTCCGAAATGACCTTGGCCAGCTTTTCCACCTGATCCTCCCGTGCATTGCCGTGCGCAAGGCCGTAATCGCAGTCAAGGACGGCCAGATCCGCGCGAATGCCGACAATGGGGTCGATGGCGTGTACCCGGGCACCGGCGTAGTAGTCGCCGGAAAAGAAAATGCTGCGTCCGTTTTCCTCAAAGCGGAACCAGGCGCTGCCGGAACAGTGACCGCTCCGGCCCCAGACAACCTGAAGACCGCCGGGCAGCAGGAATGGGTCGTACGGGACGCTGAGTGCCTCAAGAATCAGAGGGTCATCAAGGGAAATGGTCAGCTGCCGCGCGGTTTCCGTGGTCAGAACGACGCGCCCGTTGAAACCGTTGGCAAACAGATAGTGAAGCGCACCGGACTGATTCTCATGGGAGTGGGAAAGAAACAGATAGGAGGCGCTGCGAATCTGTTCCTCGGTCAGATGCGGAATCTCATCTCCCGGATACCGGCGCTGATACCCGCAGTCAACAATAAATGAAACATGGCTTCCCTGCACAAAATAACAGTGGCGCACCTGTGAACAGGGTTTGCCGGTCAGAAATAGTTTCATCCGGACCTCCTGAGGGATTCATTCTCCGTGAATAGACGTAAAAAAGTATTGGAAAGTATAACGGAAAAAACAGGGTGCGTAAATGAAAACGGACAGATTTCTGCAGATTTGTTAAAAAGATGAAAGCAAACTGGATGAAATTGTTGCATTTGGTAAGGAACACGCGATTAAAAAACACTGAAGAAGAAAGGGATAATGAGTTAAAACCTTAACCCCAGATAATGGTTCCATGCGATAGCGATTTCATGTAAACATTATACGGGTGTAAGGATAAATAGAATCGATATTGTTTTTTTCAAAAAAATGGTTTATCATATCGCTGCCTTTTGACCATTATAGATCCTTTGCGGATGTGATGAGCGGCTAACTTATCGCATCTTTTTATTTTGCAACCGGAACGTCGGATAATGCTCTCCCCGGTAACATTATAGCACAAAGCACTGGTTTGCAGAGTATGTGGATTTCCACGATTTCTGCAAATCAGCGCAGTTGTGTTTGGATTATTTGAGCCTTCACCCATATCGTTTGACCCCGGTATCAAAAAATAGCTATTTTCACGCTTGTATGCGGAATTACGAATATCTACCAATTTGCCCTGACAAAATGCAAACATGGTTATGCGATCATCGTCCTGTCAGAGTCAAAAATACTTCCAGGCTTATAAAACGGAGTGAATGCAATGAAAGAGTTTTTGAAGAAATGGCTTGGCCCAATTCTGATCGTGGCCGCTACTGCGATTGTGATAATTTCAGGAATTATCACCGGCACGCTGCCTGCAGCATTGGCTACGCTGGCCGGCGCAAAGCCGGTTCCTATCGCATTATGTGTTTTACTTTATCTTTTGTATTTATTAATAGATGCGGTCAGCGTTCGTTCTGCGCTTAAAAGCCTGGGGTATCATTTGAACCTGGCTGACTCCTGTGTGGCTTCTATCAAAGGAAGCTATTATTCCAATATTACTCCCGGTGCGGCAGGTGGACAGCCTATGCATGTTCATCATTTACACAAAAAGGGGATTCCTGTCGGCGCTGGTACTTCTGCCGTTATGTGCCATTTCATTGCTCAGCAAATTATGCTGACAGTGCTCACCACATTGGTAGGTATTCGCTATGCGGGTTTTGCATTTTCCAATGTGGGCAGTTATTGGCCAATCCTGGTATTCGGCTATATCTATAACACGGTCACGATTATAGGTGTCATGCTGTTTAACTTTAGTCGTCGCCCCGTACTGTGGCTGGTAAAAATAGCGATAGCGATCATCGAAAAGTTCCATTTGTCAAAAGATCCGGAAGCTATGCGGGAAAAATGGCTAAAAACCGCTGATACTTTTCATGACAGCATGCAACAGTTGAAAGCGCATCCCACAGAATTGATAAAGCAGCTTTTTTTCAGTGCAATTCAACTGCTGATGCTGATGAGTATTCTGTACTGTGTCTATAAAGCACTTGGCCTGACCGGCGCATCATATGGGCAAATCCTGATGATGGCACTGTGCCAATACATTTCCGCTTTCTACATCCCCATGCCTGGGGCATCCGGCGCACAGGAAGGCGTTTTCAGCCTGTACTTTGGAAAACTGCTCCCTGGAACTTCCTGTCTGGCGGTCATGCTGGTCTGGCGGTTCATGACCTATTATCTGGGCTTGTTGATTGGTGCGGTTGTGATTATGGTGGACGCAAAAAGTGAAGGCGTTACCGATGCCAGGCGTGAACCGTTCGCCCAGCGTATATCACAGGCAAAAGAGGAATTGCATTCGGTAGGGAACAACCGCAAAAAAGAACTTGTTCAAAAGATTGAACGGTTTGAGCATGAGCTTTCTGCCCATGATCGTCATGCTGCCAGATCTTCGAGTGCTACCGCCTTTCAAAAATAATATCGCATTAAAGATTCTCTGACACAGGACGGGATGAAACAGGAGAATTCTTTGCAACTGGTAATTTTCATGTAACCATTATACGAGGGTAAGGTTAAAAATGAAAAGGGCCGGGAGACAGCCTGTCGTCTCCCGGCCCTTTTTCTCAGTATTCGGTTCGGATAAATTTGCGGAACGCATCGAGGGAACGTTCGACCTTTGCGGTATCCGTGCAGTAGGCGATGCGGAAATAGCCGGGAAGGGCGAAACTGTCACAGGGAACGAGAACAAGATTGTAACGGAGTGCCTTGAGAGAGAAGAGGTTGGAATCAGGTTCCGGACATTTGGGCATCATGTAGAAGGTGCCGCCGGGACGGACGATTTCAAGGCCCAGATCGGTCAGGGCATCGTAGAGAAGGTTCATGTTGGCTTCATAGACGCTGATATCGGAGGTGAGATCGCAGGTTTCGGCAACGGTCAGCTGCATCAGCGCGGATGGACAGTTGTGCCCGATGCCCCGGGAAATCTGTCCGCACATCTGCACCAGCATTTCGGAATAGCCGCAGGCGGGGTTAACGGCCAGATAGCCGATACGTTCACCCGGGAGGGACAGGGATTTGGAGAAGGAGTAGCAGGACAGGGTCCTGGGATAGAAAGAGGAAACGTACGGCGCCTTTTTCCCGTCAAAGACGATTTCGCGGTACGGTTCATCGGAGATGAGCCAGATTTCATGCCCGAATTCCACTTCCTTGAAAAGCAGAAATGAAGCCAGCCGCACGAGTGTTTCCTCGGAATACATGGCACCGGAGGGGTTGTTGGGGGTATTAATGAGGAGAGCCGTGACATCCGGCGTGAGCGCTTCATCCAGGGCGTCAAAGTCGATCTGGAAGTTTTCGGTATCGGGCGGAACGGCTTTGAGGAAACAGCCGGTGGGAACAATGTACGGGCCGTATTCCGGGAAATAGGGGGCGAAAGTCAGGATGGTATCTCCCGGTTCGGTAACCAGACGGAAGGCGTGAGCCAGGGCGCCGGCGGCACCGCTGGTGGGGAAAATATCCGTTCCCCTGTAGTTCATGCCGAAGCGGCGGTTGAGAGAGGCGGCGATCTTTTCCTTCACAGAGGGAATTCCCAGGCTCGGACTGTATCCGTGGACCAGCAGGGGATCCTCATTGCGGAGAATTTCGATCATTTTTTCGTTTACCGCAGCAGGGGCAGGTACGGAAGGGTTGCCCAGACTGTAGTCATAGATTTCAATGGGATGAGCGGGATCTGCCATGGCCATCCGGGCCGCCTTCTCACTGAGCTCACGAATCACGGATTTGGTGGAGAGCATGGATTTGAATAATTCAGAGATCATTTTGTTGCCTCGTTCCTGTTCAGAATGTCATCAATTGCCTGAATTTCTTCATCGGAAAGGGGGGCAAATTCGGTAATGCGGACATTTTCACGTACCTGCTCGGGACGGCTGGCCCCAATCAGGGCAGAGGTGATGACCGGATCCCGCAGGGTCCACTGAAGGGCCAGCTGTGTCAGGGTTTCGCCCCGCGCCTCGGCGATGGCGGAGAGCCCGTCCGTAATGGCAGCAAGCTGGTCCGTGACCGCTTCCGGCTTCAGGTAGCGCGGATCATGACCGATGCGGCTGTCCCCGGGAATGCCATGGCGGTACTTGCCGGTCAGGCGGCCGCCGGCCAGCGGGCTGAACACGATGGCGCCCACGCCCTCGCGGCGCAGCACATCCGTCAGACCGTCTTCAATCCACCTGTCCAGCATGTTGTACCGCGGCTGGTGAATCAGAAGGGGCGTGCCGAGAGAACGCAGAACGTCAATGGCCTCAGCGGTCTGGTCGGCATTGTAATTGGAGATGCCGACATACAGGGCCTTTCCGCTGCGCACGATGTGATCCAGAGCACCCATGGTTTCCTCAATGGGGGTGTTCGGATCGGGACGATGATGATAGAAAATGTCCACATAGTCAAGGTGCATGCGGCGAAGGCTCTGGTCCAGACTGGAGATCAGGTATTTCCGGGATCCCCAGTTGCCGTACGGGCCGGGCCACATATCATATCCGGCCTTGGTGGAGATGACCAGTTCATCCCGGTGTGTATGCCAGTCACGGTCCATATGGATGCCGAAGCTGCGCTCGGCTTCCCCATAGGGCGGGCCGTAGTTGTTGGCCAGATCAAAGTGCGTAATGCCGCAGTCAAAGGCCGTGCGCAGAATGGCCTGCTGCGTCTGAAACGGCGTGATTTCACCGAAATTGTGCCACAGCCCGAGGGACAGTTTCGGAAGGAGCAGTCCGCTGCGGCCGCAGCGGGCATAGGACATGGTGTCGTAACGCGTCTCGCTGGGAATGTACGTCATGGTTGCCTCCTTTTTGGGAGTGTCAGTGGGAGAGAGGACCGCATCTTCAGCCTGGATCATTTGCCGGAGCGGGTTTGTCCGGATTTGACCAGCTGCCGCTGTGCGGCAGGGCCGTTTCTTTGCGGGCCTCACTGTTGGTCTTATGCCGGACCAGCTTGGTTTTGACCTAAATTTGACTTACTGTCGCTGCGCGACAGGGCCATTCCCGATGCTGTCCCGGAATCGCTGTCCGGAAACAGAGGGGGAATGATGCTTTTCAGAGGTCCTGAATGCGGCTATTATACCGAATCAGCCCGGTGTCATCAAGGGGCGAATGCAGAGGAGAATCGCTTTTCGGCTTGGAAAGCGGGAGTTTTGCGGGGCATTACAGGCGGACAGTGAACCGGCGGAAATGGACAGGAACCGCCCGGGATTCTTGACAAAAGACAGCCGGAATAGTATCATACAGGCCGTCAGCGGCAGTGAAGGGGATGGCATCCTGGAGCCGCGAAAAAAAGAAAAAAGCGGATGCCGTCGGCATCAACAAGGGTGGGACCGCGGAGTTGACTTCGTCCCTTGAATCTGGTGTAGTGCTTTGATTCGGGTGGAGCACTTCGCGACTTTTTATATTCCGAAGAAACTGCCGGGACAGACTGTGCCTGCCGGCGGGGCGTATTGAGCACAGAAGTGAAGGAGACGGAAAAATGGCAAAGGCATCGAATGAGATGATGGACAAAATTATCGCCCTGTGCAAGGGCCGCGGCTTTATCTTCCAGGGGTCCGAAATTTACGGCGGCCTGGCAAACGCCTGGGATTACGGCCCGCTGGGCGTGGAATTCAAGAACAATGTCAAGCGTGCCTGGTGGAAAAAATTCGTTCAGGAAAACCGGTACAATGTCGGTCTTGACTGCGCGATCCTGATGAACCGTCAGGTCTGGGTGGCCAGCGGACATGTGGGAAATTTCAACGACCCGCTGATGGACTGCAAGGCCTGCAAGGCCCGGTTCAGAGCTGACAAGCTCATTGAGGACTGGGGCAAGGAACACGGTGAGGAGATCGAGGCGGACGGCTGGACCAATGAGGCCCTTGAGAGCTTCATTGAGGAGAAGCAGATTCCCTGCCCGACCTGCGGCAAGCATGACTTTACCGGCATCCGCAAGTTCAACATGATGTTCAAGACCTATCAGGGCGTAACGGATGATGCCAGCAATGAGATCTATCTGCGTCCTGAAACGGCACAGGGAATCTTTGTCAATTTCCAGAATGTGGCCAGGACGACCCGCCGCAAGCTGCCCTTTGGTATCTGCCAGGTCGGCAAGAGCTTCCGCAATGAGATCACGCCGGGCAACTTTACGTTCCGTACCCGGGAATTCGAGCAGATGGAGCTGGAATTCTTCTGCATGCCCGGAACCGATCTGGAATGGTTCCAGTACTGGCGCTCCTATTGCCGTGACTGGCTGCTGAGCCTTGGCATGAAGGAGGAACACCTGCGGCTCAGGGATCATCGTCCGGAGGAGCTGGCGTTCTATTCCAAGGCGACCACGGACTTTGAGTATCTGTTCCCCTTCGGCTGGGGCGAACTCTGGGGTGTGGCGGACCGGACCGATTACGACCTGACGGCCCATCAGAACACCTCCGGCAAGAGCATGGAATACCTGGATCCGACCACCGGAAAGAAGGTCATCCCGTACGTCATTGAGCCCTCTCTGGGTGCAGACCGGGCGGCGCTGGCATTCCTGTGTGAGGCCTATGAGGAACAGACGCTGGAGGATGGCGATGTGCGGACCGTGATGCACTTCCATCCGGCCCTGGCACCGTATAAGTGCGCGGTTCTCCCGCTGCAGAAAAACAAGCTGGGCGAGAAGGCCAATGAGGTCTATGAGATGCTGAGCAAGCATTTCATGGTGGAATATGATGAGACCGGATCTATCGGCAAGCGCTACCGCCGGCAGGATGAGATCGGAACGCCGATGTGCGTGACGGTTGATTTCGACACGCTGGAGGATCAGGCGGTGACGGTCCGCGACCGTGATACGATGACCCAGGAGCGGATCCCGCTTTCCGGCCTGGTGGAGTACATTGAGAAGAAGATTGCTTACTGAGATGACGAATGACTCTGCCCATATCCGGCGGCAGAGGGGCAGGAAAAATGAAAGCAACAGTTACACTGATCTCTCTGGGATGCAGTAAAAACCGAATCGATTCCGAGCAGATGCTGGCTGTTCTGGCGGACCATGGCTATCAGGTCACCAATGAGCTGAGCGATGCCGAGGTCATTATCGTCAACACCTGCGGGTTTATTGAGGAATCCAAAAAGGAAGCCATTGAAACGCTGTTTGAGATGGCCCAGTACAAGACACAGGGAAAGTGCCGGGTTCTTGCCGCGACGGGCTGCTTTGCGCAGCGCTATCCCGAGGCGATTGTCGGGGAAATGCCCGAAGTGGACCTGATCATGGGCGTGAACGAGTACAAAAAGCTGGATGAGGCGCTTGAAAAAGCGATGGCAGGCAGCCGCCCGGTCTATACGGAGGACGATGAAACCTTCTTTGAATACCGCCGCGTGCTGACCACCCAGCCCTTCAGTGCCTATATCCGCATCGGCGAGGGCTGCGACAACTTCTGTGCGTTCTGTGCCATTCCGCTGATCCGCGGCCGGTACAGGAGCCGCCCGGCGGCGGATATCCTGGGGGAAATCCGGGAGCTGGCCGGACGCGGCGTCCGGGAGTTTACGCTGATTGCTCAGGATACGACCCGTTACGGGACGGACTTTTCCGAGGGGAGTCTGGCAGAGCTGCTGGAACAGGCAGCCGCCATTGAGGGCGTCCGCTGGCTCCGGGTACTGTACTGCTATCCCGAGCGGGTGGATGACCGGCTGATTGAGGTCATGCGCAGGCATGACAACATCTGTCCCTACATCGACATTCCGATGCAGCATATCAGCCAGCCCATTCTGGATGCCATGAATCGGGCGGAAACCGGCGTGCACATTCGGGAAATCTGCCGGAAGCTCCGGGAGAACGGCATCGCCATCCGCACCACGCTGATGGTCGGCTTCCCCGGGGAGACCGAGGCGGACTTTGAGGAACTGATGGACTTCGTCCGGGAAATGAAATTCGACCGGATGGGGGCGTTCATCTTTTCGCCCGAGGAAGGAACGGCGGCGGAACAGATGGACAATCCGGTTCCGCCGGAAATTGCCCAGGAACGCTATGACCGCCTGATGACCCTCCAGCAGAGCATTTCGGCGGAAAACAACCGCCGGCGTGTGGGAAATGAGTATACCGTTCTAGTGGAAAAGCGGCAGGGCAGGCACATGATCGGCCGGTCCATGCTGGAGGCGCCGGAGATTGACGGGAAAATCATTTTTACGGCAAAAGAACCGCTGCAGGAGGGACAGTTTGTCCGTGTGCGGATCGTGGACGCCAGAGAATATGATCTGATAGGTGAGCAAGTATGAATGAATCAAAACTGGACCGGTATATTACCGGAATGAAGGGGATGAATCTGCCCAACCGGCTGACGCTGATGCGGATCTGCCTGGTGCCGGTCTATCTGTGTCTTCTGTGGTTTGCGGGTTCACGTACCTGGATGCGCATTCTGGCCTTTGTGGTGTTTGCACTGGCGAGTCTGACCGACCTGTTTGACGGGAAGATTGCGCGCAAATACCATCTGGTGACCAATTTCGGGAAGTTTATGGACCCGATCGCCGATAAACTGCTGACACATACGGCGTTTATCATGTTTGTGTCACTGGGTGAACTGAATGTGTTCTATGGGATCATCTTCATTGCCCGGGAGTTCATCGTTTCCGGCCTGCGCCTGGTGGCGGTTGAACAGGGACGGGTCATTGCGGCCGGCATGAGCGGCAAGGTGAAGACGGTGCTGCAGATGATCCTGGTCATGCTGCTGACACTGAAGCTGCCCGGACCTGCGTTCCCCGTGCTGACGCAGATCATCGGCGCGGCGGCAGCGGTCATGACACTGGTGTCGATGATTGAGTATGTGGCAAAGAACAAAAGCGTTCTGTCCGAACAGGAATAGAACCGCCTGCCTGACCAGAGCACATGCGGCACAGCGGCCGCTTTTTGAAACAGGAACGAAAGAGGGAAGAATCAGCGGATTCTTCCCTCTTTTGATTGAGTTCAGGCGATATGCGGGCTTCGTTTCCATCATTTGCCAGTGATCTGGATTCGACGGACTGTCGCCAGAGGACAGGACCCGGTCAGGACAGGCTGAGAAACGGGGGCGGAAAGCTGTCGGTAAGTGACTGAAATGACAAAGGCGGTGATGATGAAAGTCAGCAGATCGGATACCGGCATGGAGTACAGCACACCGTCAAGGCCAAACCACAGAGGCAGAAGCAGCGCAAAACCTACGCCGAAAATCACCTCACGCACCATGGAAATCAGCGTGGAGGCCAGGGCTTTGCCCACGGACTGCAGATAGATAAAGGTGCCTTTGTTTACCGTGGCGAGGGGCATCATGCAAAGATAGGTACGGAAGGCTTTGACGGCGAAATCGGTGTATGCCGGGCTTTCATTTGCCGCACCGAAAACGCCGATCAGCTGCCGCGGAAAGAATTCGGCGATCAGCAGGGCGACAGCGCCTGCCGCAAATTCACCGACCAGCAAGCGGGTAAACAGTGCCTTTACACGGTCCTTCCGGCCGGCTCCCATATTATACCCCACTACCGGGATACAGCCTGCCGCCATCCCAACGGCAATGGAGATGACGATCTGGAAAAACTTCATGACAATGCCCACCACGGCCATGGGGATCTGGGCGAAGCACGGATTTGAAAACACTTCATCCAGGGCGCCGTATTTCCGGACCATGTTGTTGATGGCCATCATGGCGGCTACCAGGGAAATCTGTGACAGGAAGCTGGTTATCCCCAGGGCCAGATAGTGTTTTGCCAGAGGAAGGTGCAGGCCGAAACTGTCCTTTTGCAGCCTTACGGCCTTCATATGACACAGATACCAGATGGACAAAGCGGCGGTCAGAATCTGTCCCAGAATCGTCGCCAGCGCGGCGCCCATCATGCCCCATTTGAACAGGAAAATGAAGATGGGGTCCAGGACGATGTTCACGAGGGCGCCGGCCAGGGTGGAGGCCATGGCGAAACGGGGACTGCCGTCTGAACGGATAATCGGGTTCATTGCCTGGCCGAACATATAAAAAGGGAGGCCTGCCGAGATCCAGAGAAAGTATTCCCGGGCCTGCTGAAAGGTTTCCTCGTTGATGCGCCCGCCAAAGGCGGTCAGGATGCCGCTGGCGAAGGTCAGGTAAACGGCGGTCATGGCTGCACTGAGAATCACACACAGAACAACGGCACTGCCGATGGATTTGTGGGCTTCTTCCTTTTTCCCCGCGCCCAGGCTGATTGACACAAAAGCGCAGGCACCGTCGCCGATCATGACGGCGATGGCCAGGGCAATGACGGTCAGCGGAAATACCACTGTATTGGCGGCATTGCCGAAACTGCCCAGGTAGGAGGCATTGGCAATGAAGATCTGATCGACGATGTTGTACAGAGCCGCTACCAGAAGACTGATGATGCAGGGGACCGAGTATTTCAGCATCAGCCTGCTGACAGGCTCTTGTACCAGATAGGTGTTCTCCTTGTGTTCCATGGGACTTTCCTCCAGAAAAAGAAAAATACGTCTGACCGCCAGCTGGTTTCGCTGCGGCCAGACGTCAGGTACACAAGAAAAAAGCGCTGGCTGCAGCCGGATTTACGCTGATAGCCACACGCTGTATGGATCATTTTATCCATTTTTTCTTTTTTGTCAAAGCTTTTTTCGGGAAGAATCAAACCACCTGCATCCGGCGGGAGGTTTGGCGGGATTTAGTCCGTTTTATCCGGCAGAGTACGGGCTGTGTCAGGCCTGCGGAACACTGTTGATCCGTTCCTGAATATATCCGGCAATGTCCTCTACCGGCAGCCCCAGAACATAGGCAAATTCATGATGCAGAAGGCGCTCGGCTTCCTCGCAGATGGTTTCATCCGCGGCACAGGGCTTTTTCCCTTCGGCAATGCGCATCTCCGTATGAACGTGGATATCGCGGATCATACGAATCAGCTTGACGTAATCGCCTTCCATCAGCAGTTCATTAAAGGATTTTTTCCTTTTTTTGTTGTCGTCAATCCACAGACTCGGGCAGCTGGTGCTGTCGAAGATGATCTGGTCGATTTCGGATTTGACAAGCAGATGACGCAGCAGCGTATTGCCGCGGTCGACGGGCAGGTAAACCGTGGAGGAGCTTTTTCCGAGTTTCGGCTTAAGAACATAGTATGTCATGGAGGAGGTGTTAAATTCGCGGGTTTCAATTTTCTCAATGACACAGATGCCCTCGGACGGATGCATGACAATGTCGCCGGTGGCGTGGAGCGGTGAATTGGATGCGGGCCGTGCAGTGTTCTTGAGGGACTCGGGAACATTGATGACGGGCGTCGGGCTGGCAGGCGTAAACATCGGTGATCCCTCTTTTCTATTCGCCTCTTCATTCAGGTACAAAACGGGCAGGTTATCTGACTGTGATTATATCATAAGGTACAAAAAATACGTAACGGACAGATTCCAAGAAAATAAGGAAGGTTTTTTCGAAAAAACTGACAAATCTTGTGGGTAAAGAGGCGACAGCGGCGAGAAGACGGGGAAAAGCGCACACATGAAACGGATGGATGGCGGCAATTGAGCAGTACAGAACCAGGATTTTGACCAAAACAGACAAAGATTAGACAAAAATCCGGCGGCATGCTATAATCTGCGCAATGGTTATTTACGAGATTATTTTGTACAGGTGAAAGGGTAATGAGAAACAACGAATTGCGCGGACCGATGGCCGTTGAACTGGACATCATTCCATCTGATACAGAGCATATCTTTGATCAAGAGGCGCAATACCAGGAAGTAATGATGCGGTATCACTGCTGTATTCTCGAGATGCGAACGAAAATAGAGGTTCTCTCGACGGAGATGAGCGTGCGGTACCGCCGGAATCCGATTGAATTTATTGAGAGCAGGCTGAAGACGCCCTCCTCCGTCTCCCGGAAACTGAGGAAGATGGGACATGAGGTGACCGTCGAGAACATGGAAAAGTATCTGTCGGACATCGCAGGCATCCGTGTTCTGTGTGCCTATATTGATGATATCTATGAGATTGCCAGGATGCTGTCACGTCAGGCGGATGTGCAGATCGTGACGGTTAAGGATTACATTAAGAATCCCAAGAGCAACGGATACCGCAGCTATCACCTGATTGTCGAGATACCGGTCAATTTTTCGGACGGTTTGCGTCCGGTCCGGTGCGAGATCCAGATCAGGACGATTGCCATGGACTTCTGGGCAACGCTGGATCATGACATGCAGTACAAGAAACTGGTGGAGGATTCGGATGAAATCATGCGTGAGCTCAAGGAATGCGCGGATGTGATTCATCAGACGGATGAGAAGATGATGCGCCTGCGTGAGCGGATTCACCGCATTGAGGAAGATGATTTCTGACCGGCCGGTGAGAATCAGTGAGGACAGTCTGTGTGCTGTCCTTTTCTGATGCTGAAAAATATAACTGCTAAAATGTAAAATATAATTGACATACGTCCCTAAATGGCCTATAATCTCTCTCGTTCCAGACAGGATCCGTCAGCACAGGACCGTTTTTCAGGCCCGGGCGCTGCTCTCTGCGGCGAATGGCCGAAGCGGAGAGTGACTCCTGACAGGCTTGCAAAAGGGGATATGTACTGCTATAATAGGCGGCGTTCGCTTTGAGAGAATACGCTCCTCGGATGAGCAGAAAAACGGGGCACTTCATGGAACAGCAGTTTGAACTGGGCGATCTTGTCCAGATGAGGAAAACGCATCCCTGCGGAAGCGACCAGTGGACCATAATCCGCGTGGGAGCAGATATTAAGATCCGCTGCAGCAAATGTAACCGGATTGTGATGATGGACCGTTTTGTTTTTACGAAACGGATGAAAAAAGTACTGGCACACTCGGAGGTGCCGATCCGCGGAACAAACGAAACGGATGAACCAGAGGATTAACCGGGAGTGGTATGATGGAAGAGAAAAAGATGAACGGCGAGGTAAATGAGACGCCGGATAAAGTGAGCGGCAGCGCAAACGGTGCGCCGGATGAGAAAAACAAGGGAAAAGAGAAGAAGAGCTTGGGACGGGAGATCTTTGAGTGGATCATGGTATTCGTCGTTGCCGGCGCAATGGCACTCGTGGTGCGCACCTTTATTTTCGAACCGGTGCGCGTCGACGGAACATCCATGCTGAATACGCTGCAGCACAATGAGTTTATGCTGACGACGAAGTTTGATTACCTGTTCTCGGATCCGGGACGGTTTGATATCGTGATCTGCAATTACCCGAATACCACGGATGGAAAATACCGCGTCAAGCGGGTCATCGGCCTTCCGGGGGAGACCGTTGAACTTCGTGAGGGTGAACTCTATGTCAACGGGGAACTGGTCGAGCAGGATTTCGACATGACGCCGAATCAGACCAACTATGGTCCCATTACCATTCAGGAGGGACACTATTTCGTTCTTGGAGACAACCGGAACAATTCCAAGGACAGCCGCAATGCCCTGGTGGGAACGCTGGAACGCAGTATGATCAAGGGACATGTCCGCTGTGTTGTTTTCCCGTTCAGCAAAGCCAGACTGATGCCGTACTGAGGAGAAGAGCGGGAAACCGCTCTTCTTTTTGTGCCGGTCAGTGAGATTTTCGGCGTTTTGCCCGCTTTCCCGCGAAATACCGCGGGCGGGATTCTTGTAATTTAAAAGAAAATGCAGTAGAATACATGTCCGGCGTGCAAAAGGGACGCCGGGTAGATTAAGGAGTGATTCGTTATGACGAAAATTGATATTTTTTCCGGATTTCTTGGTGCCGGAAAGACAACACTGATTAAGAAACTGCTCAAAGAAGCCCTGCAGGGCGAGCAGGTTGTTTTGATTGAAAATGAGTTCGGTGAGATCGGCATTGACGGCGGATTCATGAAAGAGGCCGGCATTCAGGTCACCGAAATGAATTCCGGCTGCATCTGCTGCTCACTGGTGGGCGATTTCGGCGTGGCGCTGCGTCAGGTGATTGACCAGTATCATCCGGACCGCATCCTGATTGAGCCCAGCGGCGTCGGCAAGCTCTCGGATGTCATCCGTGCGGTTGAGGGCGTTGAAAAGGAGATTCCGGATACCCGGATGGGCAGCTTTGTCACGGTAGCGGATGCCACAAAGTGCAAGATGTATATCAAGAACTTCGGTGAGTTCTACCTGAATCAGATTGAATATGCCGGAACCATTCTTCTTTCCAGAACCCAGAAGATTTCTCAGGCGAAGCTGGAGGAAGAGGTGGCCATGCTGCGCGCACACAATCCGAAGGCACGCATTATTACCACCCCCTGGGAGGAACTGACGGGTGCCCAGATTCTTTCCGCCATGGAGGAGGATCATTCACTGGCAGAGGAAATGCTGGCCAGTGTCATGGCCCAGCCCTATGAGGAAGAGGATGAGGAACATGATCACGACCATCATCACCATGATCACGACGATCATGACGAGGATCACGATGAGCATGATCATGACCATCATCACGATCATGACGAGGATCACGATGAGCATGATCATGACCACGAGCATCATCACGATCATGACGAGGATGATCATGACCATGAGGAGCATCATGACCAT
>DGWH01000096.1:19953-31674 GCA_002395225.1 Christensenella sp. UBA4263 | reverse complement strand
CATGATGCGGATGAGGTGTTTGAGTCCTGGGGTGTTGAGACGGTCCATCAGTTCACGGAGAAAGGGCTGGCGGATATCCTGGCGGCACTGGATGGTGATACGTACGGCGTTGTCCTGCGGGCCAAGGGCATCGTTCCCTGCGCGGAGGGCGGCTGGATTCACTTTGACTATACGCCGGGCGAGCAGAACATCCGGAAGGGCGCGGCAGATGTCACCGGACGTCTGTGCGTGATCGGATCGAATCTGAATGAGGCGAAACTGGCAGAGCTGTTCGGTGTAGCCTGAGCGGAGGCAGACAATGGCAATTCCTGTATACGTTTTTGCCGGCTTCCTTGAGAGCGGAAAAACGTCTTTTATCGCAAGCATCCTCCAGGATCCCGGGTTTACGAGGGATGAACATACACTGGTAATTCAGTGTGAGCAGGGGATGGAAGAATTCGAACCCGCGATGCTCAAGGAGACGCACACGGAAGTGGAATACGTGGAGGATGAGGACGAGTTTGATGCGGGGCTGCTGTATTCCTTTGTGAAGCGTCATCATCCGGACCGGGTGATCCTTGAAATGAACGGCATGTGGGACCTGGACGCGGCACTTGGCAATCTGCCCGGGGTGATGGAAGTGTATCAGCTGATCACGACCATCAACGCGGAAACCTTTGAACTGTATTCCATGAACATGGGTCAGCGCATGATTCAGCACATCTCCGCTGCCGACATGATCGTGTTCAACCGGGCCAATGAGCAGACGAGGGAACTGATCCGCAGCCGCAATGTCCGCAGCATGAACGTCCGTGCGTCCATCTACTTTGAAAACGATGACGGCACCTCGGAGGATTATGGCGAGGGAATGCCGCCGCCATATGATCTGGATGCGGATGTTATCGACATTCAGGATGAATGGTTTGGCGTGTTCTATCTGCATGCGCAGGAAAACCCGGAAATGTATGACGGGAAGACGGTTCGCTTTAAAGGGTTTATCTACCACGGGAAAAAGCTCGGAAAAGATGAATTCGTGCCCGGACGCATGGGCATGGTCTGCTGTGCCAATGACATGCGCTTTGTGGGCTTTATCTGCAAGGCCGGTGAGTTTAAGGTTCCGAAGGAACGCAGCTGGCAGATGATTACCGCCAGGATCAGGATTGAAGAGCGGGAGGAGTACCGTGGACCGGGTCCCGTCCTTTATCTTGAGGACATGTCCCCGGCAGAGCCGCCTGTGGAAGAGACGGTCATGTTTAATTACTAAGTGAATGCGGCGTCCCCCAGAAGGCAGGGCGCCGCATTTTGGCAAATAGGGAAAGGACGCGAAATCAAATCCCGGCCTCATGCAATGCCGCTCCGGCAACAGATCAACATGGAGGCTTATATAGGAGGCAGAATGGAAGAGCAGAGGATGGATGAGAATCGCATCGTGGCGACAAATGTGACGTTTCATTATCCGGATGAGGAGCATAACGCCGTCGATCAGGTGTCCATGCGGGTAAAGCGCGGGGAATTCCTGGCGATTCTCGGACACAACGGCTCGGGCAAGTCAACCCTGGCAAAGCTGTTCAATGCGCTGTATGTTCCCGATTCCGGGACAGTGGTGGTTTGCGGAATGGACACGGTGGATGATGAGCTGGTCTTTGATATACGCCAGAACGCCGGCATGGTGTTCCAGAATCCGGACAACCAGATCGTGGCGACGATTGTGGAGGAGGATGTGGCCTTCGGACTGGAAAACAACGGTGTTCCGCCGGCCGAAATCCGGACAAGGATAGATGAGGCGCTCAAAATCGTCAATATGAGTGAATATGCGCAGAAAGCACCGCACATGCTGTCCGGCGGACAGAAACAGCGGGTTGCCATTGCCGGCATTCTGGCCATGAAGCCCAAGGTGATTATTCTGGATGAGGCAACCGCCATGCTGGATCCCAGCGGACGGGAAGAGGTCATGAATACGGTTCACCGCCTGAACAGGGAAGAGGGAATCAGCATTGTCATCATTACCCATTACATGAGTGAGGCGGCAACGGCGGATTACCTGGTGGTCATGGACCATGGGAAGATCCATATGACCGGAACCCCCCGGAAGGTGTTTGCGGATGTTGAAAATGTCCGGGGACTGGGGCTGGATGTGCCGCCCATGACCAGTCTTGCACATGAACTCCGGCAGGCGGGGATTGATCTGCGACCGGATGTACTGACAGTTGAGGAAATGGTGGAGGAAGTATGCCGCTTGTCGTCGAAAAACTGAATCATACTTACATGAAGGGCGGCCCGTATGAAACGCAGGCGCTCAGCGACATCTCCTTTACGATTCAGGACGGAGAGTTTGTCGGTCTGATCGGGCACACCGGCAGCGGAAAGTCGACGCTGGTTCAGCATCTGAACGGGCTTCTGCAGCCCACCTCGGGGCGTGTGCTGGTGGATGGAACGGACCTGGCGGACAAGAACGCGGACCGGAAGCAGATTCGCTGCAAGGTCGGTCTGGTATTCCAGTATGCGGAAAATCAGCTCTTTGAGGAAACGGTGGCAAAGGATATTGCTTTCGGACCGAAAAACCTGGGCCTGGATGCCGGGGAGGTTGACCGGAGGGTCCGGGAGGCCATGCGTCAGGTATCCCTTGACTATGACCGGATTTCCGGAAAATCCGTGTTTGATCTTTCCGGCGGACAGATGCGCCGGGTGGCTATCGCCGGCGTGCTGGCCATGAAGCCCAGCGTCCTGGTGCTGGATGAGCCCTGTGCCGGTCTGGATCCGCACGGCCGGGAGGAGATCCTGGGCCTGATCCGCCGTCTTCACCGGGAATCCGGCGCGACCATTGTCATGGTCAGCCATTCCATGGATGATGTGGCCCAGCTGGCTGAACGGGTCATGGTCATGCACCGCGGCCATCTGGTGATGGACGGGCGGCCGGAGGAGATCTTTTCGCGCGGGGAGGAACTCAGGAAAATGGGACTGGATGTGCCCCAGGTGGTGCAGCTGGGCGAACAGCTGCGGGCACGGGGCTATGAGATTCCGGAACAGATTTACCGGATGGAGGATATGCAGGAGCTGCTGATCCGACTCTTGAAAAAGGGGGAATACCATGCTCAATGACATTACGCTGGGACAGTATTTTCCCGGCAGTTCACCGATTCACCGCATGGACCCCAGGGCAAAACTGATCCTGACCATTGTGTATATCGTGGCGGTTTTTCTCGTTAAGAGTTTTGTGGGGTATGCCATTTCACTGGCGTTTCTGTATATGGTGGTCCGGCTGGCCAAAATTCCGTTCAGCTATGTCATCAAGGGAATCAAGCCCCTTCGGTTCATCATTCTGTTTACCTTTGTGCTGAACCTCTTTTTCCTGACGGGTGAAAAGGTTCTGCTGACCATCGGACCGTTCCGGCTGACGCAGGAGGCGCTGTTCAATGCGGTGTATTTCTCCCTCCGCCTGGTTTTCCTGGTGATGGGAACCTCGGTGCTGACCCTGACCACGAGTCCGGTTCAGCTGACCGACGCCCTTGAACGGATTCTGCATCCCCTGCAGCGCTTCCATTTCCCGGCCCATGAGCTGGCGATGATGATGACCATCGCCCTGCGCTTTATTCCGACGCTGCTGGATGAGACGGATAAGATTCAGAAAGCGCAGATGGCCCGAGGCGCGGATTTTGAGTCAGGGAATCTGATTCAGCGTGCCCGGGCGATGATTCCTCTTCTGGTGCCGCTGTTTGTCTCCAGTTTCCGTCGGGCCAATGATCTGGCCATGGCCATGGAGGCGCGGTGCTACCGGGGCGGCGATCACCGGACAAGGCTGCGTGAACTGCGGTACACCCGGCTGGACGCCGTTGCGGCGCTGGTGATGGCGGTGTATGTGGCCCTGATTGTGTTGGAGGGACATTTCTTTGGCTGAGATTCATCTCCGGTCCAGACATCGGCCCTCTGACGCGGACATTGTTCCATCCGGTCTGCGAAGGGTCGTGATGGTGGTGGAATATGACGGAACCGCCTATTCCGGCTGGCAGCGGCAGGCCAATGCGCCAAGCGTGCAGCAGTGTATGGAGGAGGCGTTCACCGCCCTTACCGGGGAGCAGGTGCCGGTGATCGGGTGCAGCCGGACGGATGCCGGTGTGCATGCACTGGGCCTGGTGTGCCATATGGACACCGGATGCCGCATTCCGCCGGACCGGCTGCCCTATGCGCTGAACACGAAGCTGCCCTGGGACATTCGGGTTCGGGCGGCCGGGGTGGCTCCGCCGGGCTTCCATGCCCGGTTCAGCACCTGCGCAAAGGTGTATCGGTACACGTTTTACAATTCGCGCCAGATGTGCGCCATCGGGCGCCAGTATGCAGCCCAC
The DNA here is from genome assembly GCA_002395225.1 of Christensenella sp. UBA4263. Lineage (GTDB taxonomy): Bacteria > Bacillota > Clostridia > Christensenellales > Aristaeellaceae > Ventricola. The sequence goes on along the minus strand of DGWH01000096.1, from coordinate 27,355 downwards.
GTTCCCAAGGAAATGGAGGATGCGCGAATCCATCTGGCGGCCAGATCTCTCCTGGGAACACATGATTTCCGGGCCTTTGCCGCCAGCGGAAATGAGTCAAAAACGACGGTCCGGACCATGTATGCCATCCGGCTCTGGCGGGAGGGAGAGAAGGTTATTTTCCGCATCATGGGGGACGGGTTTCTTTACAACATGGTCAGAATCATCGCCGGAACCCTGTCGGAGATCGGAACGGGAAAACGGCCGCCCTCCTGTATCCGGGAGGCGGTTGAAACAGGCAGCCGGCTCTGTCTCGGGATGACCGCACCGGCCTGCGGGCTGGTGCTTGAGCGGGTTCTGTACGAAGGAGATGAAGGGGTGATCCCCAAACTGTTCGATCCGGAACAAAGCGGTGTGTACTATTCCGGGTCTGGAAAGGAATAGCATGGCATTATTTGGTTCAGGCGATATCGGAATGGATCTGGGAACCTCCGTCATTCATATCGTGCTCAAGGGAAAAGGCGTCGTCTTCAGCGAATCCGCCTGTGTGGCGTATGAACGGGAAACCCGGAATGTCATCGCTGCAGGGGACCGGGCCAAAAGAATGATGGGACGGACGCCAAGGGACATGGAGGTGGAGCGCCCGTTTCGTGAACCGCATATCCGGAGCTTTGACCTGGTGAACAAGATGGTCAATTCCTTTGTGCGGAATTTCATCAAAGAATGGAAAATGGGCCGTCCCCGCCTGTTTCTGGCACTGCCCTGCGGACTGACGCCGACGGAGCGGCAGACCGTCATTGAGATGATGGTGGATGCCGGTGCCCGGACGGTGGTGCCGGTGGATGAGAGCGTGGCCTCTGCCATCGGGGCGAAAATCCGCATTGACCAGCCTTATGGACGCATGAATGTGGATATGGGCGGGGCGCGGACCAGCATTGCGGTTTTTTCCATGGGCAATCAGGCCAAGTGGCGCATCGATGAATTCGGCGGCGACCGGCTGGATGCGGCCGTCATGGATTATATGCGGCGAAAGCACAACCTGATTATCGGGGAAAACACGGCGGAGCGGATCAAGATCATGCTGGGAGCTGTCCGGCCCTTTGATCAGACGCTTCAGGAAGAGGTCTTCGGACGGAGCCTGATCTCCGGCCTGCCCCGCGGCCTGATCGTCAATTCGGATGAAATTACGGAGGCGCTGCAGCCGCCGATTCATGATTTCGTCAATGTGCTGCATCGCTTTATTGAACAGACGCCCCCGGAACTGGCCAGTGATATTTTTGATGCCGGGATTACGCTCTCCGGCGGAAGCGCCAGACTTTACGGGATGGAGGAAATGCTGACGGAACAGATCGGAATGCCCTTCCACGTGGCGGATGAGCCGGAACTCACCGTTGCCCGGGGACTGGCCGAGCTGATCTCCAATCCGGATGCCTACGAGAAAATCAATCTGGGTTCTCCGTATAAGGAAGATGAGGTTATTGGCTGAGGCCTCAGCAGCCGGGGAACCGAACAGAGCCTGTCGGCCCGACAGGAATTTGACCTGCCGCACAGCGAAGGGTCAGATTCCTGTGAAGGAAGGGCTCTGACAGATGCCAGGGAGCTGCTGAGGAGGAGGTAGCGCATGAAACGGACCTGTTTGTCGTTAATGCTTTTGGCTGTGCTCTTTACGCTGGGAGGCTGCTTTGTTTCGCCGGACCCGACGCTGGAACCGCTTGAGATCACGGGCAATGAGGTGCCCTTTGGCACCGTGCAGCCGCTGCAGACGGTGGGGGCGACGGCAACGCCCAGTCCCACACCCAGCCCGACACCGGATGCCTGGCAGAACAGTGATCAGAGTACCTGGGAGGACTGGGCAAAGGATGTTCTGCCGACGACAACGCCCCGCACGGCGGCAACCATGGCCCCCAATGCCAGCAACTGGCAGACATCCACCACGGATTACAATGCGGGCTATCCGGTTCTGCGGCTGGGTTCCATGGGTACGGATGTATCGGATCTGCAGACACGGCTGACGGAGCTGCGCTATTACGGCGGCGCCATTGACGGGAAGTACAATGCGGATACCCAGAAAGCGGTCATGGAATTCCAGGAAAAGAACGGACTGACGGCAGATGGCATTGCGGGACGCCAGACACAGGATCTTCTGTATTCGACCGCGGCCCAGGCAAAGGTGATCAGCGTCAGTACGGAGGAAACCGGGCAGGAATATATCCTGCTGAAAGAGGGCGCATCCGGCATGGAGGTGCGCAAGATCCAGGCACGGCTGGCCGAGCTGGGGTATTATTCCGGCGGCACGGACGGGCTTTACGGGTCCACCACGGTGGATGCCGTGAAGGCGTTCCAGCGGGCCAACGGTCTTTCGGCAGATGGCCAGGCCGGCGCCCAGACCCAGACGAAGCTGTTTTCGGCAACGGCCGTGTATGCCGCCTCGCCGGTGGCCACGGCAGACCCCAATGCCGCAAGAACCATGACCCTGGGGATGACCGGAAATGATGTGTATGCCCTTCAGGAGCGACTGATCGCCCTTCGGTATCTGAACGGCGTTCCGGACGGCGTTTTCGGTGAGGAAACGCAGAATGCCCTGATCGCGTTCCAGAAAAACAACGGCCTGACTGCGGATGGTTCCGCCGGTGCCAGTACCCTCAAGCGGTTGTATGGTTCCGCCAGGGCGGCCAGCGGCTCTACCCCGACCCCGGTGCCCGCCGGTGCAACGGTTCTGCATGAGGGGGACTCCGGTGAGGCGGTTTACCAGATGCAGATGCGGCTGTTCGAGCTGGGCTTTTATAACGGACGGATTGACGGACGGTTTGGTTCGGATACCACCGAGGCGGTTCGGGCGTTTCAGGCAGCGAACGGCCTGACAGTGGACGGGGTTCCCGGCAGGGGGACCTTTGCCCGCATGAATTCGGACAAGGCGGTGAGTGCCCTGGGGACGGCTGAAACCACCCCTGCACCGACGGCTGCGCCTACGGCAGAACCGGCAGGCAGCGAAACCGCGCTGGTGCTCCGGAAAGGGGACAGAGGCCAGGCCGTTACCCTGCTCCAGCAGACGCTCAAAAAGCTGGGTTATCTCAGTACAGAGGCGGATGGCCAGTTCGGTTCCGGAACGGAAAATGCCCTGCGGGCATTTCAGCGGGCCAACGGCCTGACGGCGGATGGCGTGGCCGGAAAAGGGACGCTGGCGATTCTGTACAGCAGCGATGCGAAAGCGGCATCGGGAAAGTCAGTGGCGGCAACACCCGTTGTGACGGCAACACCCAAACCCAACACGGACATCATCCTTCAGTGGGAGAGCGAAGGGGAAGATGTGCGGCAGTACCAGACCCGGCTGGCGGAACTCGGATACCTTTCCTCGAAGAATGTGACAGGCAAGTTCAATCAGCCGACGGTGGATGCCACCAAGGCGTTTCAGACTATGAACGGACTCAAAGTGGATGGAGCAGCGGGACCGCAGTCCCTGAAATTGATCTATTCCAACGATGCGCTCAACGCGGACGGCGTCCGGGCGGGGGACCTTTCCGGCTCGGTGGATACGCAGCCGGAACAGCTATTAAAAACAGGAATGACAGGCGAACAGGTACGTCTTTTGCAGAGTCAGCTGGCGGCATTAGGGTATCTGTCCGCCTCTTTTTCAAGTGGCGTGTATGATAAGGAGACCGAGCAGGCAGTCCGCCGTTTCCAGGCGGCAAACGGTCTGCCGGTGGATGGGCAGGCAGGGAGTGCAACCCAGTCGCTGGCGGTCTCAAGCCGGGCCAGATCCGCGGCCTCACAGTCTCTTTCTGTCAGCAACCAGACGCGGGAGAGCACGGAGCAGCGGCTGAACGGGGCCAATCAGTCAAGCCTGAACGGCGGCGGATTTCTCTGCAGCGGCGGCGGGAAACTGTACTATGCGGACCCGGAACGGGGCGGCGCTCTGGTATCCAGTGACGGGAACCGGGTCCGGCAGCTCAGTGAGGACCGGCCGCGGGCGCTGCACTGCACCAACGGCCGTCTTTACTATATTGCGGAGGATCAGGGGAGTGACTGCATTGTCCGGATGAACACGGATGGCAGCAGCCGGGAAATCCTCCTGCGGGCAGAGGTGCTGGTGCAGCTAATCCTGCATGACGGAGTTCTTTATTATCTGGATGCAGCCGGAAACCTGAAAAAAAGAACACTCTCCGGCGAGGAGCGTGTCCTGATTGGCGGGGTACACGGGTTTACGCTGGATGCGCAGCAGGGACAACTGGTGTGTCTCCTGGGGGAGACGGTGGTCACGGTTGACCTGAATGGAGGCAGCCAGAAGGTCATCTTTACCGGGACGGCCGAGGAAGCCCTGTGCATGGGGGACCGGGTGCTGATTCTCTCGGCGGGCAGGGTTGTCCGGCTGTCGCCGGGGGAGAATGCCGCGATTTCCGGCCGCTCAGCGGTGCATATCGGGGCGTATCGAGACAGAATCATTGAGGTCAGCGGCGAGGGAATTGATTCCTTTGATATTAACGGGGAGGACCGCCGGACCATTCTGGCCGGTACATTTGAGTGCTTTGCCATTGCCGACGGAATGCTGTATGCCGGAAACCGGGACGGATTTACGCAGAAAGTACAGCTGTGATCACAGCCAGATTTCATCGGTGAGCGCCTCAAGGTAGGCAAGCGCCGGGCGGTTTTGGACAAGGGCGGTGGAGGCGGCGCGGACGGCGTCCACAAAGGACCCGCGAAGGCCGCTGAGGCCGGAGCGGCAGAGAGGACACACGGGCCGGGCCCGGGGGTCCATCACCACCTGAACCGCTCCGTCCCTGACTTTCGGGAAAAGCGGAAAGAGGCGGCAGGCCAGGGGTCGCTGTTCTCTCTCACAGGTACCATTGCAGACAAATAGGCGGGCCTGAAAGGGCCCAATGGAATACCCGGGAGTCAGGACACGGCCAAAGGAGCAGTTTTCATACAGCTCCTCCTCACCGGGGAACAAAAGCATGCCCTCCGTGTCACTGCCCTGACAGCAGGCAGCAGAGCAGAGCTGTCCGCAGTTGCGGACCAGCGGCGTTTCATCCAGCAGAAGATCACGGGCCAATTGCAGGGTTTTATCCAGGGAAATCCCTCCATTCGTTTTGACACTTGTTTGAAAACCGCTTCCATGATAACATGAAGCACAGGAAAAGTCATCTGTAAAGAGCGTGTGCCGCCCGGATGGGCGTCCTCTTTTGAAACGGATACAGAGAAAGGGTGGAATGGTGATGGAAAAGGTTTCGTTTCTTTCTATGGCGGCCATGGCGTTCTGTGCGGTGATGAGCATTGCCGTGCCGATTATCCTGGCGATTGTTCTGCGAAAAAAATACCGGGCCGACTGGCTGCCTTTTGTCGTCGGCTATGTGGTGATGTTCCTTTTTGCATTTGTGCTTGAGAAGGGAACTAATTCCCTGATCCTGTCCACCCCGGCCGGCCGGTTCATTCAGTCGAATGTGTTCCTGTTCGGCCTGTTTGGCGGCTTCATGGCGGCGCTTTTTGAGGAAAGCGGACGGGCGCTGGCCTTTGGAACGATCCTGCGAAAAAACGACCGGATGGTCAACGCCCTGATGTACGGGGCTGGACATGGCGGAATGGAATTCATGATGATTCTGGGCGTGACCAGCATCAACAACCTGATCTGTGCCGGAATCATCAACAGCGGACAGCAGGCATCCGTGCTGGCGCAGCTGCTGCCGGAACAGGCGGAGAAGTTATCAACCGCCTTTGAAGTAATGGTCACGGTGCCCCCGGGAATCTTTCTGCTGGGACTGGCAGAGCGCTGCATGGCTCTGGCCCTGCAGCTGGCATTGTCCTGTCTGGTATTCCTGGCTGTGCAGCGCAGGCAGTTCCGGCCCTTTTTTATCGCGTTTATGGCGCATGCCCTGGTGGATGCCGCGGCGGGAATCCTGTCTGGTCTGCAGGTCCCGGAGCTACTCATTGAATGCGTCATTCTCGTCATGACAGGACTGGTGTGGCTTGTGGTTCGGGCTGAGGGAATAAAGGCAAAGAACCGGGAACAGAGGTAACCGGTCAGGATATATAGGAGTAGAAATGAATAATTATTATGCATACCTGCTGCGTGATCTCATGGAGCGAAACCAGATTGTTTCGGTCTATTCAGATGCGGAACATCCGGAAGATTTTGTGGTGGGCCGCATCGAACAGGTCGATTCGGAACATTTCCTGATGTGTGAGTTTATGCCATGGGGTGAGATAGAGGGATATCGTGTCAGGCGGGTCCAGGATGTGTTTTCGGTCCTTTACGGAGAGGAATACGAGGAACGCATCCGGCTGATGCGGACGCTCAGTGAGCGCCGGATCCGGCGGGTTCTGCCGCAGGACTGTTCCCTTGAGGGCGGACTCTTGCAGGCAGTGCTCAGGGTATGTCAGGAGACACAGGAAATCATTACGCTTGAAATGGGCATGGAAGCGTTCAGCGGACGTGTGAAGGAATTCAACGGGCTTTACCTGACGATGGACCTCCTTGACTACTTTGGAAACCGGGACGAGGAAGAGATCTTTGAACTGCGGGATATCGGAGTCGTGCAGCTCAGATCTGGTGAGGAATGGATGTACCGGCGTCTTGAAAAATGGCAGGCGTCCGAGGCAGCCGCACAGGGTAAGGCGGAGGAAAAAGCAGATGAAAATCACGATTCTGACCACATTTCCTGAGATGTTTGCGCCTTTGCATACCAGCATCCTCGGACGGGCGGAAAAAGCCGGCCTGCTTGAGATCCGCGAGGTGGACATCCGTGCCTATTCGAAAAACAAGCATCACAATACGGATGATGCGCCTTTCGGCGGCGGCGCGGGAATGGTGATGCTGGCGCAGCCCATTGTGGATGCTGTCCGGGATGTCATGGGTCCACATTTCGAGGGGAAGCGGATCTTTCTTTCGCCGCGGGGGAAAACCCTGACGCAGGCGGATGCGGAAAAGTATGCGCAGGAAAAAGAACTGATTCTGTTGTGCGGACACTATGAGGGCGTGGACCAGCGTGCAATTGATCTTTGCATGGACGAGGAGGTGTCCATTGGGGATTACGTGCTTACCGGCGGCGAACTGCCGGCCATGGTGCTGGTCGACTGCATTGCCCGGCTGGTTCCGGGGGTGCTTGGCTGCGGGGAAAGTGCCGAGAATGAGAGTTTCTCCTCCGGCCTTCTCGAATATCCGCAGTATACCCGTCCCCGGGAATTTGAAGGGCTGACGGTTCCCGATCCCCTGCTGAACGGGAATCACCGGGAAATTGAGGACTGGCAGTTCCAGGAGGCACTGTACATTACGATGAAACGCCGGCCGGAGATGGCGATCCGGTTTCTGCAGGGGCTCAAACTGACGAAGAGCAAAAAGAAACTGGTGGATGCCGTTTATTCCCGCCTGAACAGTGACCTGGATGAGCTGCTGAGCGAGGAGACAGTGCCGGAAAAAGTCCCGGCGGAGACA
>DGWH01000096.1:0-19817 GCA_002395225.1 Christensenella sp. UBA4263 | reverse complement strand
CCAAGTGGAGACAGAGCCGGAAAAAATCCCTGCGGAGACAGCGGTTATCCAGCCGTCGGCGGAAGAGCTCCAGGCGGAGACAGCTGCGGCATCCGGGGCAGATGAAACCTGAACGGGCACGGCAGCGGACCGGATCCGGATGTTCCGGCCGCTGATCAAACTGGAGGAGATGAGGCGGAAGATGAACGAGAACGGCCCGACAGGCGGAACGCTGTGTGTCGGGATTATGGCCCATGTGGATGCGGGAAAGACCACCCTTTCAGAGCAGATTCTGCTTCATACCGGCAAAATCCGGACCACCGGACGGGTGGATCACGGAGATGCGTTCATGGACAATGAGGCGCTGGAGCAGCAGAGAGGGATTACCATTTTTCAGGAACAGGCGTCCCTGCTTCTTGACGGGGACACCAAAATTGTCCTGATCGATACACCGGGACATGAGGATTTTGCGGCTCAGCGCCGCCGGGCGCTACTGGTCATGGATCTGTGCATTCTGGTGGTCTCCTGTGCCGACCGGATTCAGAGCGGTACGAAAACCATTTACCGGGAGGTCAGGGATGCCGGCATCCCGATTCTTTTCTTTCTCAACAAAACCGACCAGGCCGGCGCGGATCCCGCACGGACCCTGAATGCCCTGAGAGATACATTGGATGCGGACATTTTGTGGGCGGATATAGCCGATGAGGCGGAGCGGGAGGAAATTGCCCTGCGGGATGAGGCACTGCTGGAGGAACATCTGGCAGGGAACGTTCCGGAATCACGGTATCTGGAAGTGCTGCGAAACCTGGTCTGGACAGGGACACTGTCCCTCTGCCTTGCCGGTTCCGCCCTGCAGGACCGGGGGGTACGGGAACTGCTGACGGTGATTCCGAAACTGTACAGCGGTCAGGCGGCACAAAATGCCGGGGAACCCTTCTCCGGACTGGTGTACCGCGTCCGGCGTCAGGGGGGACAGCGTCTTTCCTATATCCGCGTCACCAGCGGATACATCGTTCCAAAGATGGAAGTGCAGACCATTACCGGCCCGCAAAAGGTGCATGCCCTGTATGAGGCGCAGGGAAACCGGCTGACGGGCATGGACATCTGCCGCAGCGGCGATGTGGCGGTGGTGGCCGGTGTTGCGGCGGTGCCCGGCGAGTGGATTGGGCGCGGAGCCAGGGCGGCCTCCGTGCCGGAGCCCATGATGGTCCAGGAACTCATGCCCCAGGCACCGCTCACGAAGCAGAAACTGCTGAGCGATCTGCGGGAACTGGAAGAGGAGGAGCCGGAGCTGTGTGTCAGGCCTGCCGGGGAGGCGATCCAGGTCGGCCTGGTGGGGAAAACGCAGCAGGAGGTGCTGGTGCAGCTGCTGAAAAACCGCTATGGGGATTCGGTCACGGCCGGTGAGCCCCGGGTACAGTACCGGGAAACCATCCGGGAACCGGTGACCGGCATCGGGCATTATGAACCGCTCCGGCATTATGCCGAGGTCTGGCTGCGCCTTCTGCCGGGGAAAACGGGGAGCGGGATTACCTTTGAAAGCCGCGTTCCGCCGAATTCGCTGGATGAAAACTGGGTCAGACTCATTCGTACACATATCTTTGAACGCGAGCATCCGGGCGTACTGACCGGCAGTCCGGTAACCGATCTGCGCGTTGTGCTGATCGGCGGGCGGTCCCACCTGAAGCATACGGAGGGCGGCGATTTCCGGGAGGCGACCTGCCGTGCCCTTCGTCAGGGGCTGATGCAGGCCGCGAATGTCCTGTTAGAGCCCTTTGTTGCCTTTGAACTGACGCTGCCTGCGGAGGTGCTGCCCAAGGTGACCGGCGACCTGATCGGCATGAATGCACAGATGGAGGCACCGGAATACCTGACAGAGTCGGAGGCGGTGCAGCGCGGCAGGTGCCGTCTGGCAGCCATCTACGATTATCCGGAGCGCTTTGCCTCCCTTACACACGGGGATGGACGCTTTGCCATGCAGTACTGCGGACATTTCCCCTGCATGGATCAGGAGGAAGTGGTGAAACGGTGCGGTTATATGGCAACCGAGGATCCGGACAATCCCTGCAACAGTGTCTTCTGCAGTCACGGCGCCGGTTTCCCGGTGACCTGGGATCATGTCCGTGAATGGGCGCATCTGGCAAAGGACATGGAGGGACACGAAGATGCTGTCGATTAAAACGGATCCGGAATCATCCCTGTCCCTGAGTGAACAGATCTACCGGGCCATCTGCCGCGAAATTGAGGCGGGAAACCTCCTCCCCGGCCAGCGGCTTCCCTCCCGCAGGGAACTGGCAGATGAACTGCATGTCAGCACCACAACGGTTGAAACTGTCTATGATCACCTGATTGAGGAGGGCGTATGTGAGAGCCGCCCGAGGAGCGGGCTGTACGTGGCGGAGGAGCCGCTCATTTCCGGGGCGCAGGCACCGGAAAAGACGGAGGTTCGCTGGGATTTCAGCATCGGGGCCATGGATGCCGCGCAGTTTCCCTATTCCATCTGGGCCAAGCTGATGCGACTGGTGCTCAGTGAACAGAGTGATGAACTGCTTACCACCGGCGATCCCCGGGGCAGCTCCGGGCTGCGCAGCGAGATCGCCCGGGTCCTTTACCGGCTGCGGGGAATTGAAGCAGACCCGGAGCGGATCGTCCTGGCAGCCGGTACGGACATGCTGGTGGCCATACTCATCACGCTCATCGGCCGGGAACGGCTGTTTGCGGTGGAGGACCCGGGCTATGCCAGAGCCAGGCGGATCCTTATCGCCGGCGGGGCAAGAATCATTCCGGTGCCGCTTTTGCAGGGGGCCATAGATGTGCGGGAACTGTATCAGAGCGGTGCCGGCGCCGTCTATGTCACCCCCGGAAGACAGTTCCCTACGGGACAGGAAATGCCGGAGGAGAGACGGGTCAGCCTGATGCGCTGGGCGAGGGAGACCGGTGCCTATATCCTTGAGGATGACTATGAGGGAGAGTTTTCTCTCATGCCCGGAGCGCTTTCCCCTCTGGCGGCGCTGCCGGATGCCGGCCGGGTGATTTACATGAATACCTTTGCCCGGACCCTGGCCCCCGGCCTTCGCATCAGTTACATGATTCTCCCGGAATCCCTTCTTGACCGGTACAGGGAACTTTACAGCGCGTGCAGCGTTCCGGGATTTGAGCAGGTAACGCTGCAGAAATTCATGGAAGGTGATTACTTTGAACGCCATATCCGGCGAATGCGGACGCTGTACAAAGAGAGACGGAATTTCCTGAACGATGAGGTGCACCGGCTCGGCCTGGGCAGACTGCGCGAGAGCAGTGCGGGGCTTTTTGAACTGCTGGATGTGGAAAGTCCGCACAGCTCCGGAAAGCTTCTTGAACTGGCTGCGGCCTCCGGTGTCCGCCTGAGTGCCCTTTCAGATTACAGCATTCTGCCCGGAAAAGAGGAGGCATCCGGGACGGTTCTCCTGGGCCTGGCGGGCATGGATAAGGACAGAATCCGGGAGGGGCTTGAAGCGCTGCAGAAAGCCTGGTTTCCGTCGCGTAAAAGAAAAAACGGAGGCTTAAAATGAACATGAACCACCGACCCTGTGATGCAGAGCCCCTGCCGGAGCAGCTGAGGGTCTTTCATCCTGCTGCGGCAGAGCAGGTGCGGCAGTTTCATCTGGGAATGGCCGGCTATGCCGAAACACCGCTGCGGGAATTAAAAGGTCTTGCCGGGACACTGGGGCTGGGACAGCTGTGGGTCAAGGATGAGAGTCTCCGGTTTGGTCTGAACGCGTTCAAGGTTCTCGGCGGGTCCTATGCCATGGGCCGGCTGCTGGCAGAAAGAGACGGAATTCAGCCGGAGGAGCTGACCTTTGAGCGTCTCATCAGCCGGAACCGTGCGGAGAAGATCACGTTCATTACGGCCACGGACGGCAATCACGGACGCGGTGTGGCCTATACCGCGGCACAGCTGCATCAGCGCTGCATTGTCCTATTGCCGGCCCATACGGCAGAGGAACGGGTCAGAAATATCGCGGCACTGGGCGCTGAGGCCGTAGTAACGGATCTCGTATATGATGATGCCGTGCGTCTGGCGGCACGGATGGCAAAGGAAAACGGGTATCTTCTGGTACAGGATACCGCCTGGCCGGGCTATGAGCAGATTCCGCTGTGGATTATGCAGGGATACATGACCATGGCCGACGAATGTCTGAGACAGATGAAAACCCCGCCGACGCACCTTGTTCTGCAGGCCGGGGTAGGGTCCATGGCGGCGGCCGTGGCGGAGTATTTTGCCAATGCCTGCCCAAAGACAGCCATGAAAGTGATCATCGTGGAACCTGAACAGGCAGACTGCTTTGCGCGGACAGCCCGGTCAGGAAAGGAAATCTGCCGGGTTCCCGGGGAAATGAATTCCATGATGGCCGGCCTTTGCTGCGGTGAACCCAGCACGCTGGCCTGGAAAATTCTGCGCCGCCGCGCGGCCTGGTATGTCACCATTCCGGACGGGGTTGCCGCCCTGGGAATGCGTGTTCTCGGGAATCCGCTCCCGGGTGATCCCCGGATCATCTCAGGGGAGAGCGGTGCATCCACGACGGGATTCGTGGTTGACCTCATGCGCAGGCCGGACCTGGCCGCGGTGCGCGGCGAACTTGAAATCGGTCCCGATTCCTCGGTACTCTGCATTTCAACAGAGGGGGATACGGACCGGGAAAACTACCGAGCAGTTGTCTGGAACGGACACTGTCCGTATCCGGAGAAACAGAATTTTGTTCAGGCGTGAACAGATCTGCAGGCCCTGAATGCTTTACTGACAGAAAGGAGACACAGACATGAAAAAAGTCATTGCAACCAAACAGGCACCGGCGGCCATCGGGCCGTATTCTCAGGGAATTGAGGCATCCGGGCGGATGATCTTTGTTTCCGGACAGATCCCGATCAACCCGGCCACCGGAAACATTGAGGCGGAGACGATTGAGGAACAGACCCGTCAGTCGCTGACCAACATCCGTCACATTCTGGAGGCGGCCGGTGCCGACATGTCCGATGTGGTCAAGACAACGGTCCTTCTTGCAGACATCGCTGACTTTACGGCCATGAATGGTGTCTATGCGGAGTTCTTTGAGGGAGACTGCCCTGCCCGCGCGGCGTTCCAGGTTGCGGCACTTCCAAAGGGCGCCAGGGTGGAAATCGAAGCGATGGCGGTCGTTGACTGACAGGGGATCATCTGAGAAAAGTCTGCTGTGCAGGCTTTTTTCTTTTGCCTGCTTCTGAAAAAAAACAGATGTTCCGGTGGGGAATACCTGGAGGACACCGCTGAAAAGTGGAGAGAGACGAACAGAATCAGACCGGAATACACGGGATTGTGGATGCTTATATCGATTTGATGGGGTAATTACGAAATGAAATGGAGATTGTTAAAAATGAAAAAGCGCTGTCAGGCATTGTGCCTGCAGCGCTTTCATCTTCTTTCAGCAAGCCGGCTCCTGGATGACCCGCTTTGTACGATAAAAGCGGTGCGGTCAGCGGTCATCCCGGAGAGGGGAGCCGGAGGAATAAGCCAGAAGAAGGAAAATGGGGGCAAGGGCGTACAGCGGCATGATATACCGTGCCAGTGTGCAGGGCCCCAGAAGATAGGAGGCGAAAAGGGCAAAAGGAGCGGCAATGGGGGCAAAAGGCAGTGAATTCCCCCGAATGCGGCGGACGGTCAGGGAAAGCGCCAGAATCCAGATGGGGATGGCAGTGGAAAACAGGAGGGGGAGAAACGGCAGCCGAAGATAGCGGTTATACCGGCAGATCTGTTCATAAAAGGCGCGAAGCCGGGGCAGAAAACTGGTGACGTGGAAGCCGATGTCCATAAGATCGTATTCCTGTGTCTGCAGATAGCCTTTTTCATTATAGGAAACATCTGGATAGATGGTGGTATGACTCAGATCGTCCGGATACCAGGACCCGATATTCAGCATCAGGAACGCTTCCAGATAGGGGACCACGGCGTGTCCGGCGGCGTTTTGCCAGAGGCGCAGGAAGTCAGAACCCTCACGTTCAAGCCGGTCACGGTCCAGGTAGCCTTTTGCCGGATCGGCCAGATGCGGATGGAGTTTCAGGCCCTCGGGTGAGGTGTACCAGCTTTCCAGTTCGGCTTTTTCAGATTCCGTCAGGACTCTGGCATTATAGGCGCGGACCAGCTGCTGAGCAGGCAGGCTGTAGAGCTGGAACGAGGGAAGGGAGACGGGATGCAAAACCGCTGCCAGGGTCAGATGGAGTGCCAGCGGGGCAAGCAGAGAGGTGAGGAGGAGACAGAGGATTTTCCGGGAATGACGGCGGAGAAGGAGGGCCAGAAACAGGGGAATCAGGGCAAAGAGGCCGTTGACCCGCATCAGCGCCGTTCCGGCGGCACAGAGCAGGAACGATACGGGAGCGGTCTTTCGGGCCAAAAAGGCTTCCGGATTCTCCAGCAGCTCAATTCCGCGGATGACCAGACCAATCAGGCAGGCCGTGAACAGGGTGTCCTTCGTCATGGAAACGGCCATAACGGAAAAGACCGGATGGAGGCCGAAAAACAGGACGAGGCAGGCCATGAGGATGCGCGGGATTCCGTGCCGGCGCAGGGACATGCAGCCGCTGGTGAGGACTGAGGCAAGGATGACCATCTGCAACAGGGACATGAGAAGGAGACCAAAGGTGCGGCTGATCAGGAGCTCCCCCAGGGTAATGACCGAAATCATCAGGGCACTGTGTGTCAGGGGATGAATCAGCGAATATTCGCCGGTCAGATGCTGCGAGTATTCTGTCTGAAAATCGTAGTTGAGCATTCCGGGCCAGTAACTGAGCAGAACCGGTGTCCAGAGGAGAAGAAGCGCGCAGAAACAGAGAAGTCGTTCCGTGCGCTCTCTGCACGGAGTGGAGGCCGGCAGGGAGAGAACGGAAATGCGGTGCAGAAGGGCACTCAGGAAAGGGGTGAACAGGACAGGAACGGCCAGGCGCCGCAAGGCGCTGCCCAGACCGGGGAGAAAAGCCCGATAGGTGAACAGTTCCGTCCCGACGGAAAGCGCCAGTGAAAAGACAAAAGCAGGAAGGGCGGTGCGGCACAGCCGGCGCAAAGATACCTGCTCAAACACACGAACAAGGGACAATGAGGAAAAAAGGACCAGAAGCGCGGAAAAAACACCGGCACGCATGACGAAGCTTTCCGGTTCGGCGGGAATCAGATACGGTGCAGCCAGAGCGGCACCCAGGCCGCAGAGGAGGGCAGAAAGACGAGCGTTCATCGGCAGTTCCTTTCATTGGAAAAGGTGTAAGGCACGGGGAGTTGCCCTGTCGCGCAGCGACAGTTGAGTCAAATTTGGGCCAGAATCAAGCTGCTCCGGCAAAAGCCCAACTCTGAGGCCTGCAAAGGAGAGGCCCTGTCGCGCAGCGACAGTTGAGTCAAATTTGGGCCTCAGACAAAAGCAGCTCCGGCAAACGACCAACATTGAGGCCTGCAAAGGAGGTTTCATGAGGTGCCCTGGGCCGATACCCGGAATCCGGCGGTCCTGGGACGGAATTCTTTTGTGTTCAGTTTACGCGATCCAACCGCAAAAGTCCAGCAAAAACAGAGCGGTCCATCCCTGCGTGAGAGGACAGAAAAACCGTCTCGCATGGGCGAGACGGTAAAGATCATGGATTATTCGGCTGCTTTGGTCTTGCGGGTTCTTGTCGTTTTGGGCTTGGCCTCGGCAGTTTCTTTTTTCGTTTTGGTTGTGGCCGCTTTCCGGGCTTCCTTCTGAGATTCAGAACGGGTGGTCTTTTTCGGCTTGGCCTCTGCGGCCTCTTCCGCGGCTTCGGCCTTTTTGGTTGTCCGTTTTGCACGGGTTTTCTTTACGGGCGCTTCCTCTGCAGCAGGCGCAGCGCTCTCGGCCGGTGCTTCAGCGGGCGTTTCTGCCGGCGTTTCTGCCGGTGCCTCTTCCGCCGCTGGTTCCGGTGCCTCAGCCGGTTCGGTGAGGGTGAAGTCGGTTGCCGGGCGGACAAGTTTCTCGTAGAGCTCCATGTACTTGCCGGCAGAGGTATACCAGCTGTAATCGCCCATCATGCCGCGGACGATCAGCTTATACCAGACCTCACGGTTATTGGTGTAATAGTGGACGGCACGGCGGACGGTATAGAGCATGTCGTGAGCATTGTAGTTGAAGAAGGTGAAGCCGTTGCCCTCGTCGGTGAACTTGTTGTAGGAGAGAACCGTATCCCGCAGCCCGCCGGTTTCACGGACGATCGGGATGGAGCCGTAGCGCAGCGAGATCATCTGGCTGAGGCCGCAGGGCTCAAACTGGCTGGGCATGAGGAACATGTCGCTGCCGGCGTAGATGCGGTGGGCCAGCTGATGATCCATGGCGAAGCGGGCGGCAATGCGGCCCGGATACTCGGTTTCGGCCCAGGAGAAGAGGTTGGTGTATTTGGCCTCGCCCACACCGAGAACGGCCAGCTGAATGTTGGTGGACATGAGCTCGCGAATGACGCACTCGATGAGGTCAAAGCCCTTCTGATTGGACAGACGGGAAATGATGCCGACCAGCGGAACGCCGGGATCCACATTGAGTCCCAGTTCCTTCTGAAGCTCTTCCTTACAGATTTCCTTGCCGCGCAGATGATACGGATCGTAGTTGGAATAGATCATCGGATCCTTCTCAGGGGCATATTCATCCACGTCAATGCCGTTGAGAATGCCCACCAGCTGATCCTTGCGGGCACGAAGAAGACCGTCAAGACGCTCGCCGTAGAAGGCGGTCTGGATTTCCTCGGCATAGCTGGGGGAAACGGTGGTCAGTTCATCCGCATACACGAGACCGGCTTTCATGTAGTTGGCACAGCCATAGCACTCCAGTTTGTCGGAGGTGAAAAGGTCATCTCCCAGACCCAGGGTATCCTGAACCGGCTTGATGGGGAAGATGCCCTGATACTGCAGGTTGTGGATGGTGAAAACCGTCTTCATGTTCTGGTAGAAATCGTAGTGGCTGTACTGGATCTTGAGCAGCGCGGGAATCATGCCGGTCTGCCAGTCGTGGCAGTGGATGACATCCGGCTGGAAGCCAAGATGCGGAAGGGCATCAATCACCGCACGGGAGAAGTAGCCAAAGCGCTCGTACTCATCGCCGCCGAGGCCATAGATATAGGAACGGCCGAAATAATACTCATTGTCGATAAAATAGAATGTGACCCCCTGATACTCAAGAGAGCGGACGCCGCAGTACTGCTTGCGCCAGCAGAGGATGACCTCGAATTCACATTCAAGTTTCATCTGCGCCCGGTATTCCGCGGAGATGGCGGAGTACAGAGGAAGAATCACGCGGACGTCCACGCCGCGGTTTTTAAGAACAGGGGAGAGTGCGCCGACGACGTCGGCAAGACCGCCTGTCTTGATAAACGGAACGCATTCGGATGCGGCGAATAACAGTTTCATTCGGAACTCCTCCTTTTAAAAATGGGGGAGAGCAATGCTCTCCCGGGATTCTTTACTTCTAGATGACCACGTTTTTCGCGATGACGATGGGATACGCGGCAGGGGCGATCAGGCGGCCGTTGCGGCGGATGACGCTCTGCTTGTCCAGAATGCAGTGATCAATCTCTGCACCTTCCTGGATCTGTGCATCCTGCATGACGATGGAGTTTTTGACCACGGCACCGCGGGCAATCTTGACGCCGCGGAACAGGATGGAGTTGATGACGGTTCCCTCGATGTGGCAGCCGTTGGCAATCAGGGAATTGTCGCACTCGCTGTCGCCGATATAGCGGGCAGGCATATCATCACGAACCTTGGTGTAAATCGGCCGCTCGCTCGGGAACAGGTTGTGACGGAAGTTGCTGTCCAGCAGGGCCATGTTGAAGTTGAAGTAGGACTGGATGGAATCGATCTGCCAGGCGATTCCGTCATACTCGTATCCGTAAACCTCCAGCGTGCCTTCGTTGATATTCTTCTGCAGGATATCACGCTCGAAGTCATGCAGACCGTTGGCAGCTCCCTGCTCGGTCAGCTGGCGGAGCAGTTCACGCTTGGTGATGTAGATCTTGAGGCTGGCTGCGTCGCCCTTCGGTGCAAGCGCGCCGATTTCCATGCCGATGACCTTGTTGTTTTCATCGACGGTGTAGTAGGTATCATCCCCGTCGACGCCGCTGGCCTTGTTGCGGCTGTAGAGGACGGTGATGTCGGCCTTGTTGGCCACGTGTGCACGCAGTGCCTCGGTAAAATCAATGTTGTAAATAGTGTGGGAGTTGGTCAGTACTACATATTCCTGCTTGGAGCGGGAGAGGAAGGAGGTGTTGGACTTGAGGGCGTCCAGAAGTCCGCTGTAAACACCCATGTTCTCACGGGTCAGGAAGGGCGGCAGAATGACCATGCCCTGCTTGCCGTGGAGATCCCACTCACGGCCGGAACCCACGTGGTCCATGAGAGAGGAATAGTTCTTCTGCGTGATAATGCCAACATTCTTGATGCCCGTATGGACCATGGAAGAAAGCTGGAAATCGATGACACGGTAACGGCCTGCGATGGGCAGAGCGGCCACCGCGCGCTGGCTGGTAAGTTCGCCCAGATGAATATCGTTTTCACCGGTTACGATAAGACCCATTACGTCTTTCATAAATCGGTACCTCCTTACTGTGCATCGGCGTCAATCTGAACGCCTGCTGCAACGGTTTCACCTGATGCAATGGTAGCACCAGGACCGACGACCGCAATGTTTCCGGTTTCCTCGCCGACGATGGCACCGGCCTTGATGACCGCGTTTTCAGCGACGATGGCACGGCGGACAACCGCGCCGCGCTCAATGATGGCGCCCGGCATGACCACGGCATCGGTGACCTCGGCGCCCACATCCACCGTTACACCGGCGAACAGGACGGAGTGACGGACGATGCCCTTCACTTCGCAGCCTTCTGTGATCAGGGAGTTGTAAACCTTTGCGCCCTTGTCGATATGATGCGGCGGCATTCCGGGATTCCGGGCATAGATGCGCCAGCGCTTGTCGGAAAGGTCAATGGGCATGGGCAGCGTCAGCAGGTCCATGTTGGATTCCCACAGGGACTCGATGGTTCCCACGTCTTTCCAGTACCCTTCAAAGGTATAGGTATAGAGCTTTTCATTGGCATTGAGCATCTCGGGGATGATGTTCTTTCCGAAGTCGTTGTCAGATTTCGGATCCGCTTCATCCAGCTCCAGATACTTGCGCATCTTGGACCAGGTGAAGATGTAGACACCCATGGATGCCTTGTTGCTCTTGGGCTTGGCAGGCTTCTCCTCGAATTCGATGATCCGGTCGTTCTCATCCGTGTTGAGGATTCCGAACCGGGAAGCATCCTCCCATGGCACCTCACGGACCGCAATGGTCAGGTCGGCACCCTTGTCGATATGGGCGCGAAGCATGGCATTGTAGTCCATTTTGTAGATATGGTCGCCGGAAAGAACGAGAACGTAGTCCGGATCCCACTGCTCGATGAACGGAATGTTCTGGTAGATGGCATTGGCCGTGCCCTTGTACCATTCGCCGGTCTTTCCGGTCTGGTACGGAGGCAGGACGAAGACTCCGCCGTTGGAAAGGTCGAGATCCCAGGGGGAGCCTGACCCGATATAGGAGTTCAGTTCCAGTGGACGGTACTGCGTCAGAACACCAACCACATCAATGCTGGAGTTCGTACAGTTGGAGAGCGGAAAATCGATAATTCTGAACTTTCCGCCGAACGGAACGGCCGGCTTGGCAACTTTTTTAGTCAGTATACCCAGACGGCTTCCCTGGCCGCCTGCAAGCAGCATGGCGACGCATTTCTTTTTCCTCATGGCTAACACGCTCCTGTGAGTTTAGGATATTGGTAATAGGTAATGGAGACACCACTAAGTGGATACCAACACGGATTTTTCCATGAAATGGATTATAGCATAAAAATTCAAAAAGGAAAAGAAGAGGAAAACGTTATAATGGAGAAAAGTACAGAAAATATGGAAAAAATCCGGTGAAAGATTTTGAATCCTGTCCGGCGGGACCGACTTTCATTCGGATTTTATTGAAATCGAAAAGATTTGTTTCAACACCGGCGGGAAATCTGGTATACTCTCACGGACGAATAAACGTGCGGAGGGCAGGGATGATTTACATTACCGGGGATACGCACGGGGAGGTGCGGCGCTTTTTTGAACCGCAGTTGCCCTGCATGGACTGGGGACCGGAGGACAAGCTGATTGTTGCCGGCGATTTCGGCATGCTGTTTGGAAACGGGTCAATCGATGCGGAAAAACTGGATCTGCTGGCAAAATGTCCCTTTGAGATCCTGTTTCTGGATGGGAATCATGAGTGTTTTCCGGAGATTTTTTCCTTTGAAGAGCAGGAATACTGCGGCGGACGGGTTCACCGGATCCGGGACAATATCCGTCATCTGATGCGCGGACAGGTTTATGAAATCGAGGGACTCCGGATTTTTACCATGGGCGGCGGGTTTTCCATTGACCAGCGGATGCGCATTCCGGGGCGGAGCTGGTGGCCCGAGGAGATGCCCTCGGAGGCGGAATATGCCGAGGGGCTGCGCAATCTCAGCCGCTGCGGCAACGCGGTGGATGTCCTGATCAGCCATGCGGCGCCGACGGGCAGCATGCGTGAACTGATGCGAAACGGGGTCTTTTCCTTCCTTTTCCCTCAGGAGGCGCCGCTGGGGGATTATCTGGAGAAGGTCGCCGCGATGACGCGGCACCGGCATTATTATTTCGGCCACATTCATCTGGACCGGGAACTCCCGGGGAACCGGACCGCGCTCTACCATTCCGTCCTCTGCCTGAACACGGAACTGGACGGGCCGGCACCGGAGCAGGTCTGACAGGAAAGGGGACAAGGATGGGGGAACAGATACGCCTGGATAAATGCCTGACCATGCTGGGGCTGGGATCCCGCAGTGGGGTCAAGCAGCTCATTCGCGGGGGTTGGGTCCGCATTGACGGGGAAATCATCCGGGAGCCCGAACGGAAACTGGATGCGGAGCAGAGCCGGATCACGGTCAACGGAACCGCCGTTGAATATAAGGCGGTCAGGACCGTGATGATGAACAAGCCCGCAGGGGTTCTGACGGCTGCCAGAGACAAAAAGCAGCGCACGGTTCTGGATCTGCTGCCGCCGATGTACGCGGCCATGGGCTGCATGCCGGCCGGGCGGCTTGACAAGGACACCACCGGCATGCTGATTCTGACCAGCGACGGGGCGCTGGCCCATCGCCTGATTACCCCCGGAAAAGAAGTGGGGAAAACGTACGAGGCACTGGTGGACGGACCGTTTACGCAGGAGGCGCAGGCCAGGTTTGCCGCCGGCATGCATATTGAGGATGCGGACGGGACCTTTGATGCCCGGCCCGCAAAGGCGGTCCTTCTCTCCCCGGAGGGGGCGCAGAGCCTTGTGCAGGTCCGGATTACAGAGGGAAAATACCATCAGGTCAAGCGGATGTTTGCCGGCTGCGGCCTGACGGTGCTGCAGCTGAAACGGACAAAGATCGGAAGCCTGAATCTGGACCCGGCGCTGAAGCCGGGGGATTTCCGGGAACTGACGGAGGCGGAGACGGCCCTCCTTGAACAGGAAGAAACGGACGGGTGAAAATGGCAGAATACTACTACACACAGAATCCGGAGAGCGCACATCAGTTCCGGACATTTACGGTGGAAATGGGCGGCCGCCTGCTGGAATTTGAAACCGATGCGGGCGTCTTTTCAAAGGAACATATCGATCCAGGCAGCCAGTTGCTGTGCAGTGCACTGCCGGAGGAGATGGAGGGGCGCCTCCTGGATATGGGAGCCGGATGGGGGGCCATGAGTGTGCTGATTCTGGCCGCGCATCCCGGACTGGACCTGACAATGGCGGAAATCAATGAGCGGGCACTGGAACTGGCCAGGGGGAATCTTGCCCGGAACGGGATGAGCGGACGGGCGCTGCTTTCAGATGGCTTTGGCAATGTGGAGGGCCTGTTTGAGACCATTGTGACCAATCCGCCGATCCGGGCCGGAAAGGCCGTGATCTACGGAATGTTCAGGGATGCCAGAGAGCATCTTGTGCCCGGCGGGTCACTGTACCTGGTCATTCGGAAGCAGCAGGGAGCGGAGAGCGCCGGAAAATACCTGAAAGAGCTCTATGAAACGGTGGACGTGGTGAAAAAGAAAAGCGGTTATGTGGTTTACAGATGTACGAAAGGAACAGAACATGCAGAAATTTGACCAGGCATATTTTGATGCCGGTATTGAGCGGCGCGGAACTGAATGCGTCAAGTGGGATGTCATGGCAGAGGAAACCGGCGATCCGGAAATGATTCCCATGTGGGTGGCGGACATGGACTTCCCGTCCGCGCCGGCCATTCAGGCGGCCATCGGCCGGGTTGCGGCACAGGGAACCTGGGGATATACCCGCAACGGCCAGGCGGATGCGCAGGCACTGTGCAGCTTCTGGGAGCGGCGTCACGGGGTTCATCTGAATCCCGGGGAGGTACTTCTCAGCCCCTGCGTCGTTTCCGGCATGCGGATTGCCATTCAGGCACTGACAAAGCCCGGGGATGCCGTTCTGATTCATACACCGGTATACGGCCCGTTCCATGACTCCGTGAAGCGGAGCGGACGCCGGCTGGTGGAAAGTCCGCTGGCGGAGGAAAACGGGAAATGGCAGATTGATTTTGCCGGGATGGAAGCGGCCATGGACCGGGAAAAGGTGAAGGCGGTCCTGCTGTGCTCGCCGCATAATCCCTGCGGACGGGCGTGGACCAGGGAGGAGCTTGAGCGGGTGCTGGAGCTTTGCCGGAAGAAGAATGCAGCCCTGATCTCGGATGAGATTCATGCGGACTTTGTCTATCCGCCGGCGGTCCATACCTCCATTCTTTCACTGGCCGGGGAAAAGGATGCGGTGGTGATGCTGTGTGCGGCAAGCAAAACATTCAATATTGCCGGGCTGCAGCAGAGCAGTATGGTGTCAAGAAGCCCGGAAATGGTGGAGCGCCTGACCCGGCAGCGGGATGATGCAGGGATCACCTTCGGCAATCCCTTTGCCCTGGCGGCAACACGGGCTGCCTATACGGATTGTGATGCGTGGCTGGATGGCCTGATTGCGTATCTGGCAGGCAACCGGGATCTGGTGATAACCCACGCCAAAAACTGGCCAAGGGTCCGGGTGACGGAGATGGAGGCCACGTACCTGATGTGGCTTGACTGCAGGGCGCTGGGCCTTGCACAGGATCAGCTGCTTGAGGCGATCCGGGCAGCCCACGTCTATGTGACGGATGGACGGTTTTTCGGCTCAGCCGGCGATGGATTCATCCGGCTGAATATCGGCTGTCCGCGGCCGCAGGTCGAGGCGGCGCTCAGGCAGCTGGACCGGGTGCTGGCAAAAGGATGACAGGACAGCACGGAGTGTGAACAAAGAGGCCGGGAAACGATCCGGCACAGTGAGAGAGGAGTCAGAAAGATGAACACAAACGCCAAACTGGATGCGGTGCTTGAGTCCCTGCAGGGGGATATGCTGGAGACGCTGCGCAGGTGGATTCAGATTCCCAGTGTGCGGGGCGAGGCGGCGGAAAATGCGCCCTTTGGCCCGGAGGTCAGGAAAATGCTGGATGTGGCCATTGAGGATGTCCGCCGGCTGGGAATGAATCCGCGGAATATCGACGGATACTGCTGTGATGCGGAGATCGGCGAGGGGGAGGACACGATTGCGGTCCTGGCACATCTGGACGTGGTCCCCGAGGGGGATGGATGGAAAGATGAACCGTATGGCGCCGTGGTTCGCGACGGAAGGCTCATTGGCCGGGGAACCGCGGATGACAAGGGACCTGCCGTGGCAGCGCTGTTTGCCATGAAGGCACTGCTTGAGGCGGGGGTTCCGCTGAGGAAAAAGGTCCGCCTGATCCTCGGATGCGACGAGGAGTGCGGGATGGAAGACCTGACATATTACGAGAAAACCGTCGGGCTTCCGGATTCCGGGTTCTCTCCGGATGCCAATTTTCCGATGATCAATACAGAAAAGGGAATTACGGTGATGACGCTGAATGCGGGGGTCAAGGATGAACGCCTGATCTCCATCGAATCCGGAACGAGGTCCAATGTGGTTCCGGGACTGGCCGTGGCACTGGTCCGGGGCGATTTCCGCGAGGCGGCGGCAGAGGCTTTTGAGTGTGAGAATGAAGCCTGCGAGATTGAGACCTCTCTGGAGGAGGGAAATACGCGCATCCGGATCACCGGCATTCCGGCACATGCCTCTATGCCGGACAAGGGGGTCAACGCGGCAAAGCTGCTGCTGATGGTCCTCACAAAACTGGGCATTGGCGGCGAACCTGTGAAAACACTGTTTGACCTGACCGGCAGTGAAAATGTAGGGCGCGGACTGGGAATTGCAGGCTCGGATGAGGTTTCCGGACCGCTGACCATTAATCTGGGTCTGCTCTCTGTCCGTGAGGGCGTATTGAGCGTGACGTATGACTGCCGGTATCCGGTGATGTTCAACGGACAGACGGTGCGCAGCATGGTGGCACAGGTATTGAGGGATGCCGGCTTTGTCATGGAACCGGGCCGGGATTCGGTGCCGCATCATGTGCCGGAGAAATCGAGTCTGGTCCGGAAGATGATGAGCGTATACAACGATATCATGGGAACACAGGAGCATCCGTACGCGATCGGCGGGGGAACGTACGCGCGCCATCTGAAAGAAGGAGTCGCTTTCGGAATGCTTTTCCCGGGCGAACCGGGGCTTGAGCATCAGCCCAACGAGAGCATTGACATTGAGAATTTCTACCGGGCGGCACGGATCTATGCATACGCCATCGCGGCACTTTGCGAGTAAGGATAATGAAACAGGGAACGGATTGTACCGTTCCCTGTTGTTTTCCCGGATCATCCTGAACCGAAGAGCTTCCGCAAAAGCTCAGTCCGGATAATCCAGATAATAGGATTTATAGGCATTGATGATCTGTGTATCCTTATAATTGCGAACCCGCTTGAAATCGTATTTGTAACTCTGGTGGACATGGCCGTGGATGAAATACTTGGGCCGGTATTTGTCCATAAAGCTGACAAAGCAGGAAAAACCGGTGTGGCAAAGGTCGGTATCATCCCCCAGCTGATAGGCAGGGGCGTGGGCAAGAAGGATGTCCACGCCTTTTTTCCGCCAGAGCTTGAAGCGAAGGGAGCGGATGCGCTTTTGCATCTGCTTTTCCGTATACTGATTGACGCCGAAGTTATACCGCATGGAGCCGCCCAGCCCCAGAATACGAATCCCGTTCCACGTATAAATGGTGTCCTCAATGCATTCACAGCCCTCCGGCGGTTTCTGAGCGTACCGGTCATCATGATTCCCGTGAATGTACAGAATGGGGGCATTGGTGAAGCAGGTCAGAAAAGAAAGATAGGAAGCGGGGAGATCGCCTGCGGAGAGAATCAGCTCGACGCCTTCCAGCCGGCGCCGGTCCAGATGTTCCCAGAGCATGGGATCTGCTTCGTCCGCTAAGATAAGGATCTTACTCATTGTTCCTCTTGCTTTCGGCTGTATTGTCAGATGGTTCAGTGGCCGCCCGAATGCCCTGCAGGGTTACCAGGTTGGTTGCAGTGGGATTGAGCTGGTCAACCTTGGGAATGGTGCCGATGACATTATCGGCCAGATAGTCCATGCGGATAATGTCCTGAGGGGTGAGCGCAACATCCTGCTCGATGCGCAGGATGCCGTCCTGATCGTACTGCGGGCCGACAAAGGGCAGGAATGCCTCGGAGCGCATCCGCTCATGCAGCAGATCGACCAGACGCTTAAGACGTGTGGGGATGCGGGAGGAATAGAACAGGTCAATGGCACCGGTGGCCATGCCCATATAGTAAGCCATGGCGCGGTCGGCGTGCTGTTCGCCCTCCTCGGACCAGGCGCCGCTCAGGATGCTGCGGACAATGCCCTCATAGAGCTTTGACCAGTTCCAGGCGGGCATGGCCAGGTTTCTGGCTTTATCCCCGGGGTCTTTCTCGTAGAGCCCGAACGTGCGGTATTCAAGGAGCGGGGCGGAAATGTCCCGGCTTGAGATGATCCGGACATCCTGGGCGGCCAGCGCATCCTCGGGGCTGTGCCCGGGCAGCGTCGACCAGTCGAGGTAAACCTTGGCCCGCGGGTTGGTCAGCTGCGCGCCGACGGCAAACGCATTGATGGAGGCGGGAACGCCGTAAATGGGGTAATCGGCGATATAGCCGATTTTATTGTTGTCCGCCATGGCGCCGGCAATGGCGCCGAGAATTAATTTCGCCTCGTAGATGCGCAGATAATAGGACCGGACATTGTGGTAACTGGCCAGCAGCGAACAGTTGAGAATCCTGGCCTCGGGATGCAGCGCACTTTCATGAATGCAGGCATCCAGGAAAACCGGAGAGGTGGCAAAGATGGTGGTATAGCCATCCTGAATCAGGGATTCAATGACGGATGCGGCTTCCTCCATGGAAACATCTGCCTTTGCCACGGTTTCCAGCTGCGATTCAAACATATTCTCCGTTGCCTTGCGGGCCAGCTCGTGCCAGTAGGTCCAGCCGGAGCGTTCCGGTGAACTGTTGTACAGGAAGGCACACTTGAGTGTCCGGGGCGGACGGTGCAGAACGGACTGGAGGAGGCCGGGCTTTTCCTCGGAAGGCTGGGAAAGAAGGGCGACCGGCTTTCCGGCCTCTGCGACATTATATTCGGAACGGATTTTTGCAATATCCTGAATGATCTGACTCGGGGTGCGCTTCTGGGCTTCCTCATAGGAATAGATCTCAAGATAGAGAAGGAAGGCATCGCTGACCGAGAGACGCCGCTTTCCTTCCGCTTTCAGGAATGCCTGCTGGAAGCGGTAGAAACAGGAGTGAATGTCGCTGATCATCTCATCCGACCATTTTTCCCCTTCCTTCATATTTACTTCATTCCGCAGACGGGCATAGGCACCCTCGTGCGAGAAGAGGATATAGTCAATCTTGGTGTCCTTATAAAAGCTGAGGAATTCATTATAGACGCGGTACCGCTCGGAATCTTCCTTTTCCGGAATGATGCGGGTGACCTCGGCCTCAATCGTGAGGGAATCCAGCTGCCGCATGACGCTGACGCGCTTGTTTCCTTCAATAATATAAAAGCGGTTATAGTATTCCATTGCCTTGATGGGCTGACGCAGACCATCCTCAAGGATGCCGTCATACAGGTCTGCCCATTTCATGGCAAATTCGGATTCCGGCTCCAGAAGCGGATAAAAGCTGCGGGAAAATGCAGTGGTTCTGCCGCGGGTCGCCGTTCCCTCAATCAGCTCCATGGGAATCTGACACAGCCCCAGATCGACCTGC
Organism: Christensenella sp. UBA4263; assembly: GCA_002395225.1. GTDB lineage: Bacteria > Bacillota > Clostridia > Christensenellales > Aristaeellaceae > Ventricola. The sequence goes on along the minus strand of DGWH01000096.1, from coordinate 559 downwards.
GGACGTTTGTTCAGGTCGGGGACGATGTCTGCCAGAACGGGAAGGTAAGAGTCTTTATCCTGAATGTGAAGCAGGTGCGCCTCACGCGTACCTTTCTTCCATGCTTCAATATAATCGTTAATAGCCAAGAATCGTTTCTCCTTTAGAAATAGTAAACAGTGCTGCAAAACACGGCAGTGTTCTGCAGAAATAAGGAAGAGAGGCCCATCCCTCCGCCGGGGCTGTGCCGGATCTTTCTTATAAGGAAACGCAGGCCGAAAACAGGACTGCTGTTTCTGCCAGAATTATAACAAACATGAGGAAGAATTTGAAGGGCAGGAGCGAAAAAGATAAGGGAATTCCAGACAGAAAAGGCCTGTCCCTGCATGCGGGAAAGAATTTAAAAATTTATGAAAAAGAATTTTTGTTCGGGAAAAGAACGCTTCACGAAGTCCGTGAAACATCAATGATTCACGGACTCCGCTCATTTAACGAACAAGGAGCAGGCAAACAACCACGGAATGTTCGGAAATTGACCGAATCGGGCAGAAAATGCCCGAAAAAAAGGTGTTGACAGCCC
>DGWH01000080.1:1523-4881 GCA_002395225.1 Christensenella sp. UBA4263 | reverse complement strand
CAGCGCATTGCCGAAACCTCCTTTCGATTTATGCACATATTCTACCGATTAAGTAGACTAATGTCCAATATGAAAACCTGATGGCATGCAATAGGTTCTGCCTATCAGACAAGACCGTCATCCGGTGAAACAGCCTACCTGAACCGGGCGGTTCTTGCCGGGAACTGGTACATCGCCTGACGGCAGTGCATGCAGTGCCGGCCGGTTCTGAAGGCTTTGCGGCGTACAGTTCGGACACCTTCCGGCAAACGGACCCCGCAGATCTTTTCCAGGGTGTCGGGCGGATCACCGGCAAGCTGCCATTGCTTTCCGGATGGACAATTGGACATTTTCTCCTGATTTCGTTATAATGAGCAGTGTGTTTCTGTCGCACAGCGACAGATGGGAAAATCCGGGCAGGAAGCGGCCCGGCGAAATGACCAGCATTGAGACCCATAATGGAGAAAAAATCATGACATACGAAGAAGCAGTAAAAACGATCAGGCCGGGCCGCTACCGGCATTTTAAGGGCAATGAGTATGAAGTGATCGGCATCGCCCGACACAGTGAGACGGAAGAACCAATGGTTGTGTACCGTGCTCTCTATGGAGAGGCGTGTTTATGGATCCGTCCGGCGGACATGTGGAATGAGACGGTTGAGCGGGACGGGCAAATATACAGGCGTTTCTGCCCTCTTGGATAGAACCTTTCCCGGGTGGCGATGGATGAGCTGTTGGAGGAGAGAGGATAATGACTAAAGCGGTACGCTATTACTCCAGGCTGGGGAACACAAAAACCATCGCAGAGGCGATTGCAGAGGGCGCAGGGGTGAAGGCCATGTCTGTTACAGATGAACCGGAACTATCGCAGAGGGTTGATGTTCTCTATCTGGGCGGAGCTCCTTATGCGAATATCATGGCTCCTGAACTGAAAGCGTATGCTGAAAAGCTGGAATCTTCAAAGGTTGGAAAAGTGGTTCTGTTCACCACCTCCAACTGGTCAAGGAGAACCGTTCTCGCATTGAAGAAGATGCTGAAAGCGAAGAACATCCGGGTGTCTGACGAGTACTTCTATGCCCACAGGCTCCACATTAAGGGCAGAGTTGATGCGGCACGGGAGTTTGGAAGGAAAGAATGATCCTGTTTGAAAGCATCCATAAAGGGACGGGGAAATGCCGGAGGAGAGGATGAAATGAGAAACGCAAAAGAATACTGTACCTGCACAGATTACAAATGCCCGTGTCATCCGGTCAATCATGATCAGGGATGCAATCTCTGTATTCTGAAGAACCTGAAACAGAAGGAAATTCCCAGCTGCTTTTTTCATGACATCGACTGCGAAAAGCCGACGCCTGACTGGCATTACCAGGATTTTTCTGCACTGGTGGAAAAAGCAAAAGCCGAAGGGAAACTGTGATAAAGATCATTCGTACCGTTTCTGACCGGGGATAGGTGAGGCCCTGTCGCGCAGCGACAGTTTGACATATTTTGGCCAGAACAGGGTCGCTCCGGCAAAAGGCCAACATTGAGGCCTAAAAAAGCGGCCCTGTCGCGCAGCGACAGTTTGACATATTTTGGCCAGAACAGGGTCGCTCCGGCAAAAGGTCAACATTGAGGCCTAAAAAAGCGGCCCTGTCAAGCAGCGAAAGTTTGGCATATTTTGGCCGGAACAGAGTTGCTCCAGCAAGGATGAAAACTGAAAGGTCTGAAGACATGAAATCCCCATTGGCGGAAGGACACAGGCCGACATACCGGCACGGTGCGTCCCTCGGTGAACCATCGGGTTGAGGAGTAGTCAGATGTAGTAAAATCAGGATAGATGGAGCAATGAAAACAAGGAACAAAAGCTTTTTCCAGAATTACGGGAGTTATTTACATCCAGCAAAGAACGTCCCAATGATATCAGGATCAGGATCCGCATGCGGGATCTGATCGCCCCGGAAGTTCTGCGTCATGCCGTGGATACGACGATGTCAAGATATCCCTATTTCTGTGTGGAACTGCAGAAAAAGGACGGTCAGTATATTTTTGCGGAGAATCACCGGCCGGTGGTCATCACAAATTCTCTTCACGGGGTGGATTTGAATTCCGAGGAGTCCAATTATCATATGGTGGCGTTTTGCTGGAAAGACAACTGGATCATTCTGGATATTTTTCATGGGATGACGGATGGAACCGGTGCATATGAGGTCGTAAGAACACTGCTGTACTATTATTGTTCAGAACGATATCATGTCAGGCTGAATGACGATGACATCCGGCTGGCCGGGGAGAAAATATCGCTGGAGGAGTGGATTGACCCGGTGGAGGGCAGGACGGATCTTCCGACTCCATCCAGCAAAGAGATGTCCGAGGCGGTGAATCTTATCACTTCTGCCGGCCTTGAAAAGGATGACCGGTACACCGTATACAGTATTGCCATTTCTGAATCTGAATTTATGCGATTCAATCTGGATAATGACGGCAGCCCGGGTACCATGGTTTCCCTGCTGCTGAGCCGGGCAATTGCAAAACTGTACCCGGCGGGGAAGAAAACGATTCGCATTGCTCTGTGCGTGAACCAGAGAAAGGCACTTCATGCGCCGCTGGCACATCAAAGCCTGGTCGGCGGTGTCATGCTGGAATATAAGGACCAGATGCGCGACTGGCCTTTGGACAGACAGGCGACAGCGTACCGGGGGATGGTTTTTGCTCAGTCGCAGGAGGAAATTGTTCTGAAGGGACTGGCTTCATCGAGCGGGATCTGCCGCATGATTCTTTCAAAAGAAAGTGATGAGGAACGGGTGGGGACAGCAGGATATATCAATGATCTGGCCGGCAGGATTATTACCTCATCGGTGAGTTATGTCGGCAAGGCCAACTATCGGGAAGCCGAGCAGTACATCCGTGACTTCAGATTGTGGACAACGCCTGCGTCGAATAGCCTGCTGGTTGAGATTTCAGCGGTGAACGGGCGATTCACCCTCGAATTTCTCCAGAGGTTTTCAAGCCCTGTCTATGTGAATGCGTTTCTTGAGGAACTGGAAGAAAACGGAATCGTTTATGACCTTCAGGATGTCAATGATCTGGATCTTCCGAACATAAAGCTTCCCTGGGCGGAGTAACCATCATAGTCAAAGACAATCATTGCACAGGGAAAAACAGGAATCAGGGGTCGGGAAAACGACCCCTGATTTTTTTGACCGATTCCAGCCCATTTCTCAATGAAATTTTGCGATCTGTATCATGAATGACGCAGATGCGTCTTCCATGAAATAGACGTATCAGTAAGAATACGTTATTGTCTTCCTGGTGGAAACAAAGCACTTGATGCCGTAAACCGGCGGGTAACTGGCCTGCCGCCGTGGCGGCAGCCTGTCCCAATAGGAGCTCCGGAAAGG
>DGWH01000080.1:0-1463 GCA_002395225.1 Christensenella sp. UBA4263 | reverse complement strand
GGAAAGGTATCGGTGCCGAAGGCCCAGGCCGCGGCTCATAAAGAACTGGCCTGCCGCCTCAGCGGCAGTTTGTCCCAATAGGAGTTCTGGAAAGGTATTGGTGCCGAAGGCCCAGGCTGCGGCTCATAAAGAACTGGCCTGCCGCCGTGGCGGCAGCCTGTCCCAATAGGAGCACTTGGTAAAGGATGGAATCTGAAATGCATGGACAATGTGTATGAGAGTGAAGAAGACAATGCAAAAGAAACGGGCATATAAAACTAGGATACAGGACGCGGAGGAATTTGGACTCTTCTTCAACTGCCTAACCAGACGGTATCTGTGGGATTTTGATGAAACGCTGATGGACCTGATCATTCGAATCATGAATGTGTATCTCACCCGCTTCAGCAAACGGACGATTATCTGTTCCATACGGGATTTGGCGGGCTATCGAAAAGGGTTATTTGGAAAATTAGATGCAGAAATTCCGCCTGAGCAGAAAGAAAGATTCGGTTTTGTCCTGAAAGAGCTGGTAAAACGCTGCCTTGTCATTGATCTGAAAGGGTGCATGGATGAATGGTGGAAAAAGATGAAAATCCATGACCTGGCCTCATTTGGGGAGTTTACCGGATATGGTCGAAACAGTGAATGGGAGATGTTTCCGTCAGGTGATGCATTTGAAGCATGGGTATACGATAACCATCTGGATGAGGGGGAAGCGGTACCTGAGTGGAGGAAGGATTATCTTCCGGTGAAAGCAGATTTTTTGCCGGATTTTGCGGCCCTGTGTCTTGCTGCAGAGCAGTATTCTTATGGAAGACTCAGTTATATGCCGGGTGCCTGCAGGCAATTTATCGAGAAGAATATGGGATTGCTGACGGATGAGGGACTGGACCGGATTGCCGGGGATATTGAAGAACGCCTGTGGAAACGGCCTATCCATCCGAGCGGAGGTGGAATGGATGAAACAAAGGAATGGACGGATTATGCGAACAAAATCCGCAGGGAGCAGAGCATCAGGAAATGGAAAGACGAGAGCCTGGAGCTTGTGCAAAAAGACATTAGCCGGTTTGAAGAGGAAATCCGCAGGACGCTGATCTTGCCGGAAAATGCCGGTGAAGATCAGTGCGTGGCAGTGTGGAGCAGGCTGGAAGGAATTCATCGCTGTCTGCTGGATACCGCCTGTGGATGCGCGGACAAAAAAGAGCGCCTGAAGCTGACCCGATGGGCAAAGGGGGAAATCGTCAAGCAGTATCAGAGAATATGGGAAAAAGAAAACGGCCGGGATTATGTGAAAATCGGGCTCAATCTGTATATGCGCAAGAGTCTCGGAAATGAAGGACACTGAACCTGTGTGCAGAGACGGAGAACGGAAGCAAAAAAGCAAAGGAGCATAGAAAATGGGAATACGTATTGGGATCATGGGTTCGACACAGGTGAGCAGGGAATGATGGGATGCCGTTTTCTGGATAAGGACTTCATTC
>DGWH01000044.1:19242-26996 GCA_002395225.1 Christensenella sp. UBA4263 | reverse complement strand
CTGGATGTGCGGTTTTCAGGGTACAACCCCTGGACAATTCCGGTGGCGACAGCGAAAGGGATCCACCTGTTCCCATACCGAACACAGAAGTTAAGCCTTTCAGCGCCGATGGTACTTGGCTGGAGACGGCCCGGGAGAGTAGGACGCTGCCGGATTCCATAAAGAACCTTGCTTTTGCAGGGTTCTTTTTTGATTATCTGGATTAAGCTGAATGGTATTGATCAGATACGATGTCGGATGACAGGGCATGCATTTCTTTCCATGAGGAACAGGATAACAGTATAGGGAGGAGGATCATGATTGATTGAAACATATGGCGATGTGAAAATTGTGTTCCAGTCTAACAGGGGGAGACTGTACGGCAAATTAGTCGGCAAAACCATTAATACAGACAACGGACCTCGAAAAGAATCCCAGGAACATCTGGGACGAGTTGTTGACAAAGAACAGTTGATTTTCTGGAACAGAAAGCGCGGGATGTTCAGGTATGATCCATTGAAAGCTGCCTTCCTTCCTGTCCCGGAATCATTTTCGTCTGAATGGAAAGATGATGGACGAAAGAAGAAAAAACGATTGCTTGACTTTGGTGACACGTACTTTGTTTCGGAATTATTGAAGAAGATCCACTACGATGAGGTCATTGATGCCATTCCGTATCCTAACAAAGACATGATCTACTCGATGATTTGCTACTATACACTCAATTCCTCAGCAAATTGTCATGCGCAGACCTGGTATGAGGGAAATCTGTGTCAGGTCTTATATCCGGATACTGATCTGACGTCCCGGCATATCCTGGCTTTTCTGAAGGCTATTGGTGACGATGAAGGAAGGAATGCTTTTTTCAATGCCCACATGCAGTGGCTGGACAAGTATGTCTCGACAGATAAAGCCTCAATCCTTGACAGTTCCGGCATCCCCAACAGTATTCATTTCGGGTTTCAGGCAGCCGGTCATCCTGACGGGAAAGCCAGTCGGGAGGCAAGACTGATCGTATCCATACAGAGACACTCCGGATTTCCGATTCTGTTTCGTGTTGTTGAGGACAAATGCGTTGATGTTTCGACTTTGGTAAAAACTGCGGACGAGATGAGTCTTCGTGGCTTCTCTACAGATCTGTTTATGTTTGATCCTGGCTGTTGCTCATACAGGAACATCAGGGAACTGCTCGAAAAAGAAGTTGAATTTGTCACTCGCATGAGCGAAGACTGGCCGGAATATAAAGCCCTCAAATCCAGGCATGCATCAGCATTCCAGAGTGAGTATACAATGGTTGAATATAAAGGCAGATATGTGTACGTCAAAAAGGTTCCCATAACACTGGATGGGAAGGAAGTATATGCGTATCTTTGCCATGATGTTGATCCCGCTGGAGATGAGAGCCATAAAGCAATGAAGTGCTCGACGAGGAAGGCACGTGAATCGGCAAAAAAGGAACCAACGCTGAAAGAGATGCATGAGATCTTTCAAAATGCCGGTTTCTTTATCCTTTTATCCTCGTTTCCATATAAAAGCGAGGAGATCATCGAAGCTGATTCTATTCATCAAGCCATAAAGCGATTCTTTGATCTCGTGAACGGTTTGGCCAAATTAGCTCCTTTGCGTATTCAGGATGAAGAAGCGATGTATGGGCATTTGCTGATGAGTTTCATTTCATCCGTGATTTCGACATATATTCAGAATGAAACGGGTGTAGATGTTGATCGGAAGGCAAGAATGTTCCTTGCTCTGAGAAATCAGAAGTGCATGGTGTTTCAGAACAGGATGACTCCTTTCGAATCCCAGAGTGATACAAACTGTTATTATGAGAAGTTCTCGATCAGAAACCCGGAGTATTTTGAGAGAACGGAACATGGGTGGAAACCCAGGTATGGCCAGATGCCCATGGAAAATGGCGATGAGGAATGAAACAAAAGAAAAATTGATGGCATCTGATTTGCGATCAGATGCCATCAATTTCTTTTTGGAAATTCAAGTTAATTCCCGTCTTACGCGGATACGGGCTTGTTCCTGTGACGGAAGTACTGCCAGACAAAGACGACGGCAACAAGCGCGATGCCGATGACGTCTGTCATGACGCCGGGAATGATGAGCATCAGACCGCCGACCGTTGTGAGAATCCGTTCGAAGGGATTCATTTCACCGTACAGGTAACCGGAAAGACCGGCTGCCACGCCGAATATGCCGATGACGGCGGTGATGGTCAGGAGAACGACCTCGGTCCAGACCGTATCAATCAGAAGCAGACTGGGACTATAGGCAAATACAAAGGGGATAATGAAGGCACCAATGGCCAGCCTTGTGGCCACAATACCGGTTTGCATCGGCTTGGCCTTTGCAATGGCTGCACCGGCATAGGCGGCCAGGGCAACCGGCGGCGTGATATCCGCCACGATGCCGAAATAGAAAACGAAGAAATGCGCGGCGATTTTGGGGATGCCCATCTGAATCAGAATGGGGGCGCAGGTACTGGCCATGATGCAGTACGTGGCAGTGGTCGGAAGGCCCATGCCCAGGATGATGCAGCAGACCATGGTCAGAAGAAGTGCCAGGATCGAGGAGGAACCGGATACGGCAACAACGGCAGCAATCATCTTGCTGGCTAGACCAGTCAGTGTGATGCAGCCGCAGATGATGCCGGCGACACCGCAGGCAACAGCCACGGTCACGCAGGAACGGCCGCCGGCCTCAAGGGAACCGAGAATGCTGTTAAAGCTGAAGCCGCCGTTTCGGCCAATCAGGGCACTGAAGAAGCTGCCCTGCCGATGCTGATCTTTCAGACGGAAATAGGCAAGGACATTTCCGAGAATGCCCACAAGAATAGCAACGAGGATGGATACGGCTGCGGAGAACTGCATGGTTCTGGTGTTGGAACAGACCAGATAAATCAGAACCACCAGGGGCAGAAGAAGGTAGACATCCTGAATCAGATCACGGAATCTGGGGAGTTCTTCCCGGGGAATCCCCTTGAGATGCAGGCGCTTTGCCTCCAGATGGACGGCGATAAAGATGCCCATGAAATAGAGAACCGCAGGGAGGATGGCCTTGATGATAATGTTTGAGTAGGAAACGCCCAGGTAATCGGCCATCAGGAAAGCCGCAGCGCCCATGATGGGCGGCATGATCTGTCCGCCGGTAGAGGCTGCCGCCTCTACCGCGCCGGCAAATTCAGGCCGGTAGCCGGTTTTCTTCATCATGGGGATGGTCATGGAACCGGTGGTGACGGTATTTCCGACGGATGAACCGGAAACCATGCCGCAAAGCGCGGAGGAGATGACGGCGACTTTCGCAGGTCCGCCGGCAAACTGTCCGGTAATGGCATTGGCCAGGTTGATGAAGAATCCGGATACACCGCTTCGCTCAAGAAACGCACCGAAGATAATGAAGACAACGATGTACTTTGAACATACATTGATCGGTGTCGACATGATTCCGTTATCCCCGTAAAAGATCTCAGAGACCACACGGGGCAGGGGATTGGCATAATTGGTGGAAATGAAGGTGTAGGCGATGAAACCGCCGGCAACAACGAGAATCGGCAGGCCGACGCACCGGCGGCAGAGCTCGATCAGCGCGACAATGCCGATAATGCCGATGATCGTATATTTGATATCCCGCATACGGACAGCAAGGCGCATATTGAGAATGGTATGGGCGTTAAAGGCAAAGTAGAAAAAGGCGCCGGCGCCCAGGACCATCAGCAGGATATCGTACCAGGGAATGTAGTTTTCCCGGACATGCGTTTTCTTCACCGGATAAAGCAGATATCCCATGACAATCACCAGTCCCAGGAAGCTGGTCATTCTGGCCTGCTCAAGCATGTTGGCAAATAGCGTCACATAGATGCAGAATAGTGAAAAGCAGGACAGGACGATGGTCAGAACATGCTTGGGAACACCGGTCCAGATCCGCATGTTGCTTTCACGATCGAACTTTTTCATGACCGCTTCCACGTCTGCAGCGGCGGTATTTTCAAGTTCGGGTGTTTTTGGCGTTATGTTGTCTTTGTTCATCATCTGTCTCCAATCTTTCAGGGCACGTTAGGCGTCATTCCTGTTCGGAACAGGAACAGAATCCATAAAGGGGCTGCCATGAGCAGCCCCAGTTTAAGTTCCAGGATCATTTCTTATTTGGCGGTTTCTACAGTATATCCTTTTTCAGCAAAGTATTTTGCAGCACCAGGATGATAGGGCAGACCGCAGACGCTTGCATATTCGAAATCAAGCTCGGCTGCTTTGGCGTGGGCTGAAAGAATTGCGTCTTTGTTTTCGAAAATCGTGGATACGATGGTGTACGCCTGGTCCTCGGTCACATCGCCGTTGGCAATGATGGTGGCCTTGACACCGACGGTGACAACATCCTCATTGATGCCGTCATAGGTACCGGCAGGAATGATGCTCTTGCCATAGGCGGAACTGATTTTCTGCAGGGCAGCCACGTGTTCATCGTCGAGGCTGATCAGATAGGCGCCTTTGGTGGTGCACAGGTCGACAACGGCCGGAGTCGGGGCACCGGCAACGACGAACGCGGCATCAATTTTGCCGTCCTTGAGGGATTCTGCGGAATCACCGAAGGACAGGTACTGCGGGTTGATATCCTCAATCGTCATGTCATAGGCAGCCAGGAAATCGAGGGCGTTGAAGTAGGTGCCTGAACCGGAGGAACCAACGGAAACGTTCTTTCCCTTGAGGTCCGCAACGCTCTTGATATCCGGGGTGCAGGTGATCAGCTGAACTGTCTCATCATAGAGAGCAGCCAGAGCGGTAAAGGTGTCAACCGGTGCACCTTCATACTGTTCAAAGCGAATGCCGTTGTAGGCGTAGTTGGCCACGTCGTTCTGGACCAGTGCCAGCTGTGCGTCGCCCAGATCCAGAAGATCGATATTGGAGGCGCTGCCATTGCCGGCGATGGCGGTTACGGCAACATCGGAATTAGCGGTAATGTACTGAGCCAACACAGTGCCGTAGGCATAATAGGTGCCTGCGGTGCCGCCGGTCGTAAAGGTCAGGTCAGCCATTGCGACGGCAAAAGAAAAGAGAAGAACCATTGCCAGAAGAACAGATGCGAATTTTTTCATCATTACATTCCTCCATTCTTGAATTGAAAACAGTATAATAGAAATCAATTGAATATGCAATACCATATTTGCTAAAATTCATTTTTTTGAAGATATCGTCGTTAATTGCGCTGATAATGACCAAAACCGCATAATTGGATGATGGCAGGTTCATTTATGAACCAATCAGGTCCGGGCACCTCCGGGCAGCTGCCGGGCTGGGGCAGAGTCGGAGCGGTCCTGCATATATTGACGGATTGTCAAATCCGAATTTCGCAAAAGAGAATCTGGCCATACAATGCCCAAAACAGCAAGGCAGGATTCCGCTTCAGGAATCCTGCCTTGCTGTATATAAACTTTTTCACTCTCAGCGCAGACCAGCGAAGAACACCAGGAATGTCGAAAGGAGCAGTGCCACAGCAATCACGATGGCGACAATGCGTACAACATTCTTTTTGCGTTCCTGACGTTCAAGGTATTTTTTACTTGCCATTTCTAATCCTCCCAAAACAGTGATGGGGATATTATAACACAGGTTTCAGCAAACAGATACTGGTTTTTTTCGAAATCATACCTGAAGTGATTTTTCAGTGATTTTCAGGAAGAATAGAATTTACTATCAAGTTGACGAGCCGGGGTTTTCACAATATAATCTGATGCGGCCAAGTCTGATTTATAGTCAATGCAACAAGCAATTTATAGGTCATAGAAAGGATTACCAGAATGAGAACAAGGATAAATGTGTGGCATGTCCTTCTTGTGATGATCGTACTGTCACTGGGAACGTTTGGCGTGTTGGCCGAGGAAACAGCGACACACACCAGTTTCTTCGACAATGATGCGATCAATCGCATGATCGATGAGAATTATAAGCTGGTGCAGGAAAATGGTTATGCCGAGCTGCGCATTCCCAGGTCGCTTCATGGAATCACCGAGGAGGCGCTTACACCAAACAGCCTTGAGGTAGGCCGAAAACTGATCGAACACGGCTATGAGGCCTATGCGATCGGCGGATGTATCCGAGATTATATCATGGGCACGGAAAGCAATGACGTGGATATTGCGACAAATGCGACTATTGAGCAGCAGCGTGAGATTTTCGGTGATGATCTGTACCTCCATTTTCCAGGAGGCATGACATTCGGGCGTGTCCGTTTTCCGGATGAAGAGGTGGATCTTGCGTCCTATCAGACGCCCTCTTTAGCCTTTTACGGCCTGGCGGGCATGCCGGAGTTTGATCCCACCGCAACCGGCAATGATTCTGTACTGCTGGATTCCTTCCAGAGAGATCTGACGATGAATGCCATTTATTATGATTTGACCAATGGAGATCTGGTGGATTTCCATGGCGGATTGTATGCCATTCGTGAGCATGTGATTGATACCATCGTTCCTGCAGCAAATGCCGTCAATCAGGATGGCAGAAAACTGATTCGGGCGCTTCGTTTCAAGTCGCGTTTTGGTTATGAATTATCTGACAGTCTGGATCGTGCCATCCGGAAGTATGGCGTTGCTGTCGTGAACCGGATGAGACAGGCAGATATTTCCAATAATATCAACAAAATGATGGAAGCCGGCTATGCGTCAAAGTCCTGGCGCAATCTTGCCGATTATGGGCTGCTGGATACCGTTTTTCCGTCACTGATCCGTCTTGTCAATGATGCAGATTATCTGAACTATCTTGACAAGGCAACCGCATACATGGATGACCTGCATAATGAAAAAGGCCGGAAGATTTCTGATACGCTGATTCTACTGACGTTTATTCAGCCGGAAATTGACCGCCGTGCACAGCGCTCTGCCTATCTGACAGCCCTGAGCGGCGTGCTCGATGAGCAGGAAATGACCTTTCAGATCAGTGCGCAGATGCGGGAAAGACTCGAAGGAATTTCTGTCCTTGCACATGATATGGAGAAAATCTCCTCCCGGTTCCTGAAAAGTGCGGTGCAGGAGTCAGAGTATTATGAGGATGCGCTGGCACTGCTTAACATGAAGGCACTGACAAACAGCGAACTGGCTACTCAGGCAGCCTTCTGGAATGAGAATGCCGATAAAACCCAGGAGAGCCTGGATAAAGCCGCATAAACGACATTTTTTTATCAGCTGCATGGCACGCCTGTGTGGCTGATTTCTGTTAAAACGGAGGACAACTATGAACAAAACATTCATCGTTATTGATGCACAGGAAGATTTCACCAGGGGAGCACTGAAAAACGATGACGCCATAAAGGCGCTCCCGGTCGTTCGAGAACTGGTCAGCTATGCGGAGGATCATCAGTGCCAGCTCATTTACACGATGGACACGCACCATGCAAATTACCTTGAGACGCAGGAGGGACGGAAACTCCCGGTCCCGCACTGTATCAGGGACACCTCCGGATGGCAGATTTGCCCTGAAGTGCTCCCCGAAAAGGCAACTCCGGTTATCTGCGAGAAAGGGCAGTTTGGCTATCCGGACTGGAAGCGTTTTGACCTTGATAACATGGAGGAGATTGTGCTGTGCGGATTCTGCACGGATATCTGTGTCAGTGCCAATTTCCAGATCCTGAAAGCGCTGTTTCCGGAAGTCCCGATGACGGTCATTTCAGATGCATGCGCCGGCGTGACACCGCAGTTGCATGAAGCGGCGCTGCTGGTGATGGGGTCCTGTCAGGCCAATGTCATGACATGGGAGGAATACACGGCCCGTACCTGAGGG
>DGWH01000044.1:0-19195 GCA_002395225.1 Christensenella sp. UBA4263 | reverse complement strand
CCGTACCTGAGGGTGCTGAAAATTCCAAAATCTTTGCTCAATGACTTTTTGATTCGAATCATTTGTTGTATAATCAGGGCAGATGCCGACGGGTATTCTGGTAGGAATTATTACGATGTTTTGCAGAAAGGATGATTCTCATGGTTTCCTGGAATAATCTGGATACAACAGCTGCATACAAAAAGCTGGCTGACTTAAAAGGAAAGGTCTGCCTTTCAAAGGTCATGGCCGGAGATGAGGGCGCAGCGCGTGTCAAGAAGTACTGTGTGCCGATGGCCGGCGGGCTTTGCTTCAACTATGCGGCGAAAGCAGTGGATGACGAGGTCCTGGCCGCACTTTGTGAGCTGGCCAAAGAGATGCAGCTGGCTGAAAAGTTTGAGGAACTGTATAACGGAGCGGTCATCAATACCGGTGAGAAGCGTCTGGTTCTCCATCAGCTCTGCCGCGGACAGCTTGGAAAAGATGTTATTGCGGACGGGGTCAACAAGCGCACGTTCTATGAGGATCAGCGGAAAGCGGCTGCGGCCTTTGCCGAGCGCGTTCACAAGGGCGAGATCGTCAATGAGGCTGGGGAAACGTTTACCACGGTTGTGCAGATCGGTATCGGCGGCAGCGACTTGGGCCCCCGCGCCATCTATCTGGCCCTTGAAAACTGGGCAAAGCAGAACGGCACGCTGAAGATGGAAGCCCGGTTCATCAGCAATGTGGATCCGGATGATGCGGCGGCTGTCCTGAAGAGCGTCGATCTGTCCCGCTCTCTGTTTGTGTTGGTGTCTAAGTCTGGAACAACCCTTGAGACGCTGACCAACGAAACATTTGTCAAGACAAAGCTGGCCGAGGCCGGACTGAATCCTGCAAAACACATGATCGCCGTGACCAGTGAGACCTCGCCTCTGGCAAAGAGCAGCGATTACCTGGCCGCCTTCTTCATGGATGATTATATCGGCGGACGCTATTCCTCCTCTTCCTGCGTGGGCGGTGCAATCCTTTCCCTGGCATTCGGACCCGAGGTATTTGCCCGGTTCCTTGAGGGTGCGGCACAGGAGGACAAGCTGGCGACCAACGCGAATCCGCTTGAGAACCCGGATATGCTGGATGCCCTCATCGGCATGTATGAGCGCAATGTGCTCGGCTATCCGACCACGGCGGTTCTTCCGTATTCCCAGGCTCTCAGCCGTTTCCCGGCTCATCTGCAGCAGCTGGATATGGAAAGCAACGGCAAGTCCGTGAACCGCTTCGGCGAGCCTGTCAACTATGTGACCGGTCCGGTCATTTTCGGCGAACCCGGCACCAATGGTCAGCATTCGTTCTATCAGCTGCTCCATCAGGGAACCGACATCGTTCCGCTGCAGTTCATGGGATTCCGTGAGAATCAGGCCGGAATGGATGCCACGATTCAGGGATCCACCAGCCAGCAGAAACTCTGTGCCAATGTGGCGGCGCAGATCATGGCCTTTGCATGCGGCAAGGCGGATGAGAATCCGAACAAGTCCTTTGCCGGCAACCGTCCCTCCAGCATCATTATCGGACAGCAGGTTAATCCGGAGTCCGTGGGTGCACTCCTGGCGCATTTTGAGAACAAGGTCATGTTCCAGGGCTTCCTGTGGAACCTGAACAGCTTCGATCAGGAAGGCGTTCAGCTTGGAAAGGTTCTGGCCAAGCGGGTTCTGGCGCACGATACGGATGGGGCACTGGCGGCGTACAGCGAGCTTCTGAATATCTGATTTCCGGGAGGGCATTTGCCCTCCTTTTTCTGTTGTCAGCTGAAAGATTCAGGACAGGCCGCGACAGATTCCGGAAAAGAATTCCTGATTCCGCCCAGTCACGGGGACGGAGTGCGAATGTCGGAATTTATCCGGTAAATGGAATTGACAATTTCCCGTTTTCTGTCTATAATCAGGCCCGTTGAGCGATGAACGGAAAAGTACACAGGGAAAGGCCGGAGAGAGGGCGGATCATGGGCTGCAAGTCCGCCTGGCAGAGAATCTGTGGAAGTGCGTCCGTGAGCTTCCGGAGAAAAGCGAAAGCGGAGTATCCGGCATGGCGTCGTGTTAAGGCGGTTAAGGTGGGGTGTCTCCGGACATCCAAACAGAGTGGAATCGCGGGAAGTCGTCTCTGATGAGAGGGCTTCCTTTATTCTTTTCCAGGAGGGGAACGAAGAGTGTTTGATCGTTTGCGACGGGATATACAGGCTGTTTTTGAACGGGATCCTGCTGCAAAAACATGGGTTGAAGTGCTGCTGTGCTATCCCTGTGTCCGGGTCATGATTTACCATCGGATTGCACACCGGCTGTACATGAAAGGACATACCACGCTGGCCAGATGGATTTCGCAGCGGGCCAGGCATGTGACCGGCATTGAGATTCATCCCGGCGCCACCATCGGCGAGGGCTTTTTCATCGATCACGGCGACGGCGTGGTGATCGGCGAGACGACGGTGATCGGGGACAATGTCACGCTGTATCAGGGGGTGACCCTGGGCGGTACCGGCAAGCATGTGGGAAAGCGTCATCCGACCATCGGCAACAACGTGACCGTGGGTGCCGGTGCCAAGGTGCTGGGTCCCTTTACGGTAGGCGACAACAGCAAGATCGGTGCCGGGGCGATTGTGCTGAAGGAAGTTCCCCCGAACTGTACGGTGGTCGGGAATCCCGGCCGCATTGTCAAGAAGGAAACCGTCCGGCAGGAGGTGGACCTGGATCATATCCATCTGCCGGATCCGGTAAAGACGCATATTGAATCGCTTGAGGCACAGGTGAAGGCCCTGAGCGAACAGATTGATCAGATGAAACAACAGAAAACGGAGGATTGAGTATGCAGATTTATAACACACAGTCCAGGAAGAAAGAGGAGTTTGTCCCCATCAAGCCGGGCGAGGTCGGCATTTACTGCTGCGGCCCGACGGTTTACAACTATTTCCATATCGGAAATGCCCGGCCTTTCATCGTCTTTGACACCCTGCGCCGCTATTTTGAGTACAAGGGCATGAAAGTTACCTTTGTTCAGAACTTTACGGACATCGACGACAAGATGATCCGCAGGGCCAATGAGGAAGGGATCACGGTCAAGGAACTGGGCGAGCGGTTCATTGCGGAGTACTATAAGGACGCGGATGCGCTGGGCATCGAGCGGGCCACCGTCAACCCCAGGGCGACGCAGCATATTCCGGAAATCATTGCCATCATTGAAAAGCTGATCGCCAACGGCCTGGCCTACGCCTGCCCCAACGGCGATGTCTATTACAATACCCAGGCGTTCCCGGGGTATGGCAAACTGAGCGGACAGAACCTTGAGGACCTTGAGAGCGGCGCCCGGGTGGATGTTGACCCGAACAAGCAGCATCCCATGGACTTTGCGGTCTGGAAGGCACAGAAGCCCGGCGAACCCGCCTGGGAATCCCCCTGGGGAATGGGCCGTCCCGGCTGGCACATTGAGTGCTCGGCCATGAGCATGAAGTATCTGGGGGAGACCTTTGATATTCACTGCGGCGGCAAGGACCTGGTTTTCCCGCATCATGAAAATGAGATTGCCCAGAGCGAGGGCGCCACGGGACATCCCTTCGTCCATTACTGGATGCACAACGGATTCATCAACGTCAACAACGAGAAGATGAGCAAGTCCGCCGGAAACTTCTTCACCGTTCGCGACATTGCGAAGAAGTATGATCTGGAAGCGGTCCGCATGTTCATGCTGAGCGCGCATTACAGAAGCCCGATCAATTTCTCGGAGGAAATGATCCAGCAGGCAAAGGCCTCCCTTGACCGGCTGTATACCGCCAGGGACAACTATGAGTTCCTGCTCAAAAATGCCAAAGACGGGGAAATCCGTCCGGTAGATCAGGAAGTGCTGGATGCCGTCAAGGCCGCGCGTGCCGGATTTGATGCCGCCATGGATGATGATCTCAACACGGCGGATGCCCTGGGATTCATCTTTGAACTGGTCCGCACGGCCAATGCGCAGATGAACGAGGATACCCCTGCCTGCGTGATCCGTGAGGTCCTCTCGGCCCTGACGGAGCTGACCGGGGTCATGGGTCTCCTTACCCATAAGGAAGAGAAGGCGGATGCGGATGTCAATGCGCTTCTCGAGGCCAGAGCGAAAGCCCGGGCAGAGAAGAACTGGGCAGAATCAGACCGGCTCCGGGATGCCATTCAGGCCATGGGCTATGTGCTGAAGGATACCAAGCAGGGACAGCAGCTGACCAAGGCCATGTAACTGACAGAAACCCTTAACTGCAAGAAGGATCTCACAAAGAGAACCGGATCAGGCTTTGCCTGAATCCGGTTTTTTGGAGAACGGACAGATTTGAGGCCGTGTATAGGCCAAGTACACATCAGGTGTGAGGAATTGACCATGCAATTTTCAAAAAGAATGGACCTGTTCGGCGACGAGGTGTTCTCCTCCCTGAATCAGCGCCGGATTGAGCTGGAGCGTCAGGGACGGTCATTTTACAATCTTTCCATCGGAACGCCGGATTTTGAGACGGACATTGAGATTCGAAAGGCCATGGCAGAGGCGGCCATGGATCCGAACAACTGGAAATATGCCCTTCGTGACTCGGATGCACTCCTGGATGAGGTGATTGCCTATTACAAGGCACGCTTTGGCGTGACGCTGACCCGGGATATGATCGCCTCCTGTTACGGTTCCCAGGAGGGAATCGGACATATCGGGCTGGTACTGTGTGATGAAGGGGACACCGTTTTGCTGCCCAGTCCCTGCTATCCGGTCTTTATTGCCGGCGCAAAAATGGCACTGGCGGAGCCCTGGTATTACCCGATGACGGAGGAAAACGGCTTCCTGCCGGACCTCAGTCAGATCCCTGAGGAGGTGGCGCGCCGGGCCAGGTACATGATCGTATCCCTGCCCTCCAATCCCATGGGGAGCATCGGGACGCCGGAACTGTATGAGGAGCTGATTGACTTTGTCCGCCGGTATGATATCATTCTCCTGCACGACAATGCGTATTCCGACATCATCTATGACGGGATTCGCGGGGGAAGTTTTCTGCAGTATCCGGGCGCAGCCGAGGTGGGAGCGGAATTCTTCAGCCTGTCCAAGTCCTTTAACCTGACCGGTGCCCGTGTGTCGTTCCTCATTGGGAATCCGCAGCTGGTGGAGGCGTTTAAGAAGCTGCGCAGCCAGATTGATTTCGGCATGTTCCTGCCGATCCAGGCGGCAGCTATTGCCGCCATGCGCACGGAGCGCCGCAAGGTTGAGGCACAGTGTGATGCCTATCAGGCCCGGCGGGATGCTCTCTGCGACGGAATGGCTGCCATTGGCTGGCCGATCCCAAAAAATCAGGGAAGCATGTTTGTGTGGGCCAAACTTCCGGGCACCTATCAGTCCAGCATGGATTTCTGCCTGGAGCTGATGGACCGGGCCGGCGTGATCTGTACGCCGGGCGTCAGCTTCGGACCGCTGGGCGAGGGCTATGTCCGCTTTGCCCTGGTGCTGCCGCCGGAGAAGATCGCGGAGGTCTGTGAGGCGGTCCGCCAGAGCGGCATCCTGAATGGCTGAGCCGAATCCGGCAGGGACTTTCAACGACTGTGCATAGTTAACGGAGGAGAAAATGGAGATTCATCAGGGAGCCTTTACAGGCACGGCGCCTCTGCTCAAAGGGGCACTGCACACGCATACCACCCGTTCAGACGGGGAGATGACGCCGGAACAATTGCTGGCGGAATTCAAAAAGCTTCAGTATGATTTTGTCGCACTGACGGATCACCGGAAATACAATAAGGAGAATTTCGGCAGTTCGCTGATCATCGTGCCCGGCATGGAACTGGATGTGGTTTTTGCCGGCACACGCGGAAACGGCCGGCACGTGATCCATTCCGTCTGTCTGGGACCGGCGGACGGCGGCGATTTTGCGCAGGATGAGCATTTCCCGTCCTTTGACATTGAGCGGCCAGAGGACTTTCAGCCGACGCTGGATGAGATGCACCGGCGCGGCTGCCTGACCATGTACTGTCATCCGCGCTGGAGTCATACGCCGGTACACGAGTACATGGGACTCAGGGGCAATTTTGCCATGGAACTGTTCAATACCGGCACCGCCCTTGAAAATGACATTGATACGGACAACAGCCTTGACTGGGAAACCGTGATGGACTCCGGCAACCGGCTTTTCGGAACGGCGGTGGATGACTGCCATTCGCCGGACCAGGTCGGCTGCGGCTATGTCCTGGTGAATGCGGAGAAAAATGTCCAGTCCATTCTTGATGCACTGGCATCCGGCAATTTCTATGCCTCCTGCGGTCCGGAGATTTTTGATTTCCGCATTGAAGGGGATCAGGCGGTTCTTTGCTGCGGCCCGGCAGACCGGGTGAGCTTTTCCTGCAACCTCATGCCGCAGGCACTTGTTCCTGCCGATTCGGCCAAACCGGTGAACGAGGCGAGGATGACCATTCCGCATTACGCGAAATATGTCAGAGCTGCTGTGCTCCGGGACGGAAAGCGAGCGTGGACCAATCCGATCTGGCTTTGACCGGCTCGGTACCGGACAGAAATCCGTGGATAACGAAACAAGGAGCGAATGACGATTGGGGACAGAAATGAACGGTTTATACCGGGAGCTGATGCTGCCGGCGGTTCCGGCAGAGGAAACGGTCTATGTCCTGGGGCATATCAATCCCGATTCAGATGCAGCGGGGGCGGCCATCGGCTATGCCATACTGCTGCAGGGCCTGGGCCTTCAGGCCAGGGCAGCCCTGCCCGGACCGGTCAACGCGGAAACCCGCTTTGCCTGTGCCTCCTTAGGCCTGGAAGAGCCGGGAGTGATTGACAGCGTGGCTCATTTGCCGGTGGTCCTGGTGGACCACAGTTCCTGTTCCCAGGCGGTGCTCGATCTGGATGAGGCCAGACTCATCGGGGTCATTGACCATCATGGCATCGGCGATGTGAACACCAGTGAACCGGTGTTTATCCGGAGCGCCCGGACCGGTGCCGCTTCAACGCTGGTGTGGCTGTGCTGGGTGGAAAGCGGCATCGCAATCCCGCAGGCGGCCGCGTCGGCCCTGCTGATGGGCATCCTCTCGGATACCCGGAACCTGACCATGAATGTGACACAGGCGGACCGGCAGGCTGTCCGGGCCCTGATGGACACCCTGGGAATGCAGGACAGAGCACGCCAGGAACTGTATGCCGGGATGCGAAAAGCGCTGACCGATTATGAGGGAATGTCGGATGCGGACATTTTCCACCTGGATTACAAGGAATATGAAGCCGGAGAGATCCGGTTTGGCGTCGGCGTTGTCCGGGCATCCGGTACGCCGGCATGCCGGACAGTTGCAAAGCGAATGCGCCGGTACATGGAAGAGGCGATTCACTCACTTGATGTCGATATGCTGTTCCTGATGGTCAACAATATCACAGCGGATGGAATGGAAATGATTCTCACCGCGGTGGGGAAGGGCGCAGATGAGGCACTGACGCTTTCCTTCGGCCCGGAGGTGAACGGGATGATAGAGCTGTCAGAGAATCTCTCGCGGAAATCCACCTTCGTCCCAAAACTTCGCGCGGTGCTTGAACACTTCCCGGAAATTCGCTGAAGGCACTCGAAACAGAATGAAACCAGGCTGATCCGGTCAGCCTGGTGTTTTTTTGGCGGTCAATGCACAGAGATGTACCGGCAAAACACGCGGGGAGGCCTGCAGCTGGGCCTGCTGCAGCCGCTGAAACCGGGAAGAGAACAACGGCATAGTATTTTGTTAATCTTGACTATACATTCTTAATTTTTTTGTATTTGTTGTGGACATTGTGGACGGTTTGTGTTATCATTACAGCACATTTAAGAAACGAAACTGAATATTTGTCTATAAACGGTGGAATCCGTTTTAGAAATACACGGCATGTCCGTGAAAAATGTTAGGAGGTTTTTTTATGAAGAATGTCCTTGCGATCGTCCTTTGCATGCTGCTGCTTGTCGTGAGCGTCGGCGCCATGGCAGAAAAGGTTGGCGTCTCGATGCCGACCAAGGATCTGCAGCGTTGGAACCAGGATGGTGAAAACATGCAGAAGCAGCTGGAAGCAGCCGGATACACGGTTGACCTCCAGTATGCATCCAACGATGTTCAGACCCAGCTGTCCCAGGTGGAAAACATGATCTCTGAGGGTGCTGACGTTCTCGTTATCGCAGCAATCGAAGGATCTTCCCTCGGTGAGGCTCTCACCATGGCCAAGGATGAAGGCATTCCGGTTATCGCGTATGACCGTCTGCTGATGGAGTCCGATGCTGTTTCCTACTATGCAACCTTTGATAACTACATGGTCGGAACCGTGCAGGGCACCTACATCAAGAACACCCTGGATCTCGACAATGCGGCTGGCCCGTTCAACCTCGAGATCACCGCTGGCGACCCCGGCGACAACAATGCCGGCTACTTCTATCAGGGCGCTATTGATGTTCTGAAGCCGTACATCGATTCCGGCAAGCTGGTTGTCAAGTCCGGTCAGATCGCATTTGACGATGTTGCGACCCCGACCTGGGCAACAGAAACCGCTCAGAACCGTGCCGAGAACATCCTGTCCTCCTTCTATGCGGACGGCAGCAATGTTGACGTATGGCTCTGCTCCAATGACTCCACCGCTCTGGGCGTTGAGAACGCTCTGGCAGCAAACTACACCGGAACCTATCCGATCATCACCGGACAGGACTGCGACATTGCCAACACCAAGAACATGATCGCCGGCAAGCAGAGCATGTCCGTCTTCAAGGACACCCGTACGCTGGCTGCTCAGGTTGTGAAGATGGTTGGCCAGATCCTCAAGGGCGAGACGGTTGACGTCAATGATACCGAGACCTACAACAACAACGTCATCGTTGTTCCTTCCTATCTCTGCGAGCCCGTATTTGCGGATGTTAACAACTACAAGGAGCTCCTGATCGACTCCGGTTACTACACCGAGGATCAGCTCAAGTAATTGAACATTTGAAAAGCCGTGGTGCAGGCGAGCCTGACTCGCCTGCACCTTTTTAAGATGGACAATTCATTTGGAACCTTTCTGACAATCGTCCATTACTTTTTGTATGACGGAGGAAGACCATGGCGAAAATACTGCTTGAGATGAAGAACATTACGAAGACGTTCCCCGGGGTTAAGGCGCTCGATAATGTGAATCTTCAGGTAGAGGAAGGTGAGATTCACGCGCTGGTCGGGGAGAACGGTGCCGGCAAGTCAACCCTGATGAATGTACTGAGCGGCATCTATCCCTATGGAACGTATACGGGTGATATTATCTACGACGGGGAAGTGTGCAAGTTCTCCCACATCAAGGATTCAGAACATAAAGGCATCGTCATCATCCATCAGGAACTGGCTCTGGTTCCTGAGATGACCATCGGCGAAAACATGTACCTGGGCAATGAACGCGGGCATAAGTTTGCCATTGACTGGAATACCACCTATGCGGAGGCGGACAAATACCTGCGGATGGTGGGCCTGGAGGAGAGTTCAAAGGTCCAGGTAAAGACCATTGGCACGGGCAAGCAGCAGCTGGTGGAAATTGCCAAGGCACTGGCGAAAAAAGCCCGCCTGCTGATTCTGGATGAACCCACCTCCTCTCTGAATGAGGAGGATTCCAAGGCCCTGCTTGACCTGATGCTGGGATTCAAGAAGCAGGGCATGACGATGATCATTATCTCCCATAAGCTCAATGAGGTGGCCTATGTGGCGGATAAGATCACGGTCATCCGGGATGGCACCACCATTGAGACCATTGACAATCACGGCCAGGAGCCGGTCAGCGAGGAACGGATCATCAAGGGAATGGTCGGCCGTGAGATGACCAACCGGTTCCCGAAGCGCGAGGGCGTGAAGGTGGGGGATGTCCAGCTGGAAGTGGAAAACTGGACGGTTCACCATCCGCTGTATCCGGAGCGGAAAGTGGTTGACAACGTCTCCATCAAGGTCCGCAAGGGCGAGGTGGTCGGCATTTACGGCCTGATGGGCGCCGGCAGAACCGAGCTGGCCATGAGCATCTTCGGTCAGTCCTACGGCGCCAACATTTCCGGCAGCCTCAAGATTGACGGGAAGCCGGTCCGGCTGCGCAAGAGCATCGCGGATGCCATCCGCCACAAGATCGCGTACGTGACAGAGGACCGGAAGGGGAATGGCCTGGTCCTGTCCCAGTCCATCCGCGTGAACACGTCTCTTGCCAATCTGGACCAGATTTCAAACCACAAGGTCATTGATGAGGATAAAGAGCATGCCGTTGCCGAGGAATACCGGGAGAAGCTCAAAATCAAGACGCCGGGGGTTGAACAGCTGGTAGGCAATCTGTCCGGCGGAAACCAGCAGAAAGTGCTGCTGGCCAAGTGGATGTTTGCCGGTCCGGACATCATGATCCTGGATGAACCGACCCGCGGCATCGATGTCGGCGCCAAGTATGAGATCTACTGCATCATCAATGATCTGGCGGCCGCGGGAAAATCAGTCATTATGATTTCCTCCGAACTGCCGGAGGTGCTGGGCATGAGTGACCGGATCTACATCATGAATGCCAGCAAGGTCATCGGGGAGATGAAGGCCTCTGAGGCGACGCAGGAGAACATTATGGCAGCCATACTGAAATCAGGAAGGGGTGAATGAGGATGAAGGGTGTATCACTCAGCGAATTCTTCAAAAAGTATACGATGATTCTGGCCCTTGTCCTGGTTGCGATCTTCTTTTCCATTACCACACAGGGGAAAATCCTTTATCCGCAGAACATTAACAACCTGATCTCCCAGAACGGCTATGTGTTCGTTCTGGCGGCCGGCATGCTGCTGTGCATCCTGACCGGCGGCAACATTGACCTGGCGGTGGGCTCCGTGGTCTGCTTTGCCGGTGCCATCGGCGCGGTGATGATGAACAGCGGAATCAACATCTGGATTGCCGTTCTGGTCATGCTCCTGACCGGCCTGGCCATTGGCTTTTTCCAGGGCTTCTGGATCTCCAAGATCTATGTCCCGGCCTTTATTGCCACCCTGGCCGGCATGTATGCCTTCCGCGGCCTTTCCAACGTGGTCCTGCAGGGCTATGCCGTCTCCATTTCCAACAAGACCTTCCTGAACATCTTCGGCGGCGGTGCGGACTGCTATATTCCGGATTTCATCGGAAAAGGCGGTTCCCTCAATCTGACCTGCCTGATTGCCGGCATCGCGATTGCCGCGATCTATGCCATTGTCACGATTCGCCGGGTTACCGTGCAGAAGAAGATGGGCATTATCCAGAATACCGCCCCCGAACTGCTGAAAGCGGGCATCCTCTGCGCCGTAGTCATCTGGCTGTTTTACAAGCTGGCCTCTTACAAGGGCATCCCGACGGTGCTGATCTGGGTGGCGCTGGTGCTTGGCATCTACAACTACATCACCAACCGGACCTCCATCGGCCGGCACCTGTACGCGGTCGGCGGAAATGAAAAAGCCACTGCTCTCTCCGGTGTCAATACCCGCAACGTTTTCCTCTTTGCTTATGCCAACATGGGCCTGCTGGCCGGACTGGCCGGCATCCTGACCGTTGCCCGGGCCAGCTCGGCGCAGCCCACCTATGGACAGGGCTATGAGATGGACGCTATTGCCGCCTGCTTTATCGGCGGCGCCTCCGCCTATGGCGGAACCGGAAAGATTTCCGGCGTCATCATCGGTGCCGTCCTCATGGGCTTCATCAACCAGGGCATGAGCATCATGGGCATTGAGGCAAATTATCAGCGGGTGGTCAAGGGCGTCGTCCTGCTACTGGCGGTCATGTTTGATGTGCTCTCCAAGCGTGCGAAAAAATAACACAGGAAGGTGACAACAATGAAAAATCTTTTAATGTTCTTAAAGAAGAATACCATGCTTGTCGTCCTGATCCTTGTGTATCTGTTTTTCATGGTCATGACAGGAGGCAGCATTCTCAAACCGCTGAACTTTAATGCCCTGATTACCCAGAATGCCTACGTCTATATTCTGGCAGCCGGCATGCTCATGTGTATGCTGACCGGCGGCAACATCGACCTTTCCTGCGGCTCGTTCGTGTGTCTCGTGGGCGCTGTCGGCGGCGTCATGATGGTCATTAAGGGAATGAACACCGGCCTGTCCATCGCCCTGATGCTGATTTTGGGCATTGCCTATGGCTGCGGCCTTGGCTACCTGATCGCCTACGTGCATATTCCGCCGTGGATTGCCACCCTGGCCGGGTACCTGGCCTTCCGGGGTCTCGGTACCTCCATCCTGAGCGCCAATTCCAAGACCGGTTCCATTGCGCCGCTGCCCGAGGATTTCCTCAAAATCTTCTCCGGAAAAGTCTGGCAGACCAAGATGAGCGTGTTCAACTGGCCCTGCATGACCGTCGGCATCGTGGCGGCCGTGATTACAGTGGCGGTGCTCTTCCTGAACCGTCAGTCAAGAATCCGGAAAGGGTATGATGCGGATTCCATGAGCACCACCCTGGTCAAGAGTGTGGTCAGTGCTGCGGCCATTCTGTTTGTCATGTACAAGCTGTCCAGGGCCGGCGGCATTCCCACGGTTCTCATCTGGGTCGTGGCGGTGGTGCTGATTTACAGCTTCATCACCAGCAAGACACAGGTCGGCCGGCAGTTCTACGTGGTGGGCGGCAACATTGAGGCGGCCCGCATGTCCGGCGTCAACACCCGCTGGGTCATGTTCCTGGCCTACCTCAACATGGCGGTGCTGACCGTCGTCTCTGCGTGGACGGTCATGGCCCGGTTCCAGGCAGCCAACTCCACCGCCGGCACGAACTTTGAAATGGACGCCATTTCCGCCTGCGTCGTGGGCGGCGTTTCGGCCAGCGGCGGATCCGGCAGCGTCATCGGCATGGTGATCGGTGCCACCCTGATCGGCGTCATCAACCTGGGCATGAGCCTGATGGGCATTGATGCCAACTACCAGAAAGTCGTCAAAGGCGTGGTCCTGCTTGGCGCCGTGGTCTTTGACATCCTTTCCAAGAAAAGAAAAGGCTGATCCATTCAGCCCAGAGGGCATCCTGGGATGCCCTCTTTTTTTCGTCGGCGCCGAATCTGAGCCAGGCACAAAGGGCCCGATTGCCGTGAATTTGCCGCTCGCAGCCGGTCTGAGAGCAACAGGAATGCTTGACGAAATCAGGGTAAAGCGGTAAAATAACACTATCAATAAACTATGAAAGGAAGAAAGGCTTGCTTCAATATTTGCAGACACTTTTCCGTGAGCCCCTTTCCTTCTTTGATCAGGCCATTTACCGGATTGCGGCGGTGCTGATCGGACTGTGCCTTCACGAATTCGCCCACGCCTATGTGGCCCATCGGTGCGGGGATGATACAGCGCTTGAGGCCGGACGGATGACCATCAATCCGCTGGCTCATCTGGATCCGCTGGGAACCCTGCTGATGTTCTTCGTCGGATTTGGTTATGCCAGACCGGTGCCGGTGAATCCGTACCGGTTCAAGGGAAACCGGGTACAGGCGGATTTTCTGGTCTCCATTGCCGGCATCTGCATGAACACGATTCTGTTTCTTCTCTTTACCGCGGTGATGGTGTTCGCCTCCTCGAAAATGTGGGATCCGCGGGTCATTGAGCAGAACGGGCTTTACCGGCTGTGCAGCTATCGCTACTCCGCCATATGGGATGTGATTCAGGGACGCGCGCCGGAACAATTCGGCACATTTCTGGCCAACGGCTGGCTGGTGCCCGTGGTGCGGCTTTCCGCCTATACGGCACTGGTGAATCTGAATCTGGCGCTGTTCAATTTCCTGCCGATTCCGCCGCTGGATGGCTATCATGTATTCAATGACCTGATTTTCAAAGGGAGATTTCAGCTGGACCGGAACGGCTTCCGCATTGCCATGGGAATCGTCCTGGTGCTGTCGGCCACCGGACTTCTAGGCCGCCTGATCAGCGCCTGTCTGCTCCCGATTCAGGACTTTATTCTGACCCCGGTCAGGGCGATCTGGGGGTAGAAATGGCGTATGTTGTTTCACTGACCCAGTTTGAGGGACCGCTGGACCTTCTGCTCCATCTGATTAACCAGGCGAAGGTGGACATCAAGGACATCTTTGTCTCTGAAATTACGGAGCAGTACCTGGCGTCCATGCAGGGACTGGATGAACTGGATATGGATACCGCCAGTGAATTCCTTCAGATGGCGGCCATGCTCCTTGAGATCAAATCCCGTTCGCTGCTGCCCAAACCGCCGCAGCCGGAGGATCCGGATGCGGAGACGCCGGAACAGGCCCTTATCCGCCGACTGGAGGAGTACAAGCTGTACAAGGAAAGCGCCGGACGGATGCGGGAGTTTGAGAAAGCGGCCATGAACGCGTTTTCCAAACTGCCGGAGGAATATCCGCTGCCGCCGCAGCCGGTGGAGCTGACCGGTCTCACCCTGAGCGGACTGGTCCGGGCGCTGGAACGGATCATTGAGCGCCGGGCAAGGGAAAACGAGCCGGGCGGACGTGTTTTCCGTTCGATCAACCGGGACCGGTTTTCCATCGAGCAGTGCGTCTACAACCTGACAGTTCGCCTGCGGCAGGGGCCCGTCCTGTTTTCGGACATGCTCTCCGCGGATGTGACCAAAAACGAAGTGGTTTCCTATTTCAGCGCCATGCTGGAAATGCTGAAACTGGGCCAGCTGCATGTTGAGCAGGAACATACATTTGATGATATACTGATTCTCCCCGGGAAAAGGAGCGATGAGGCCAATGGAGAACGGGAGCCAGCGGATCCTGATGCCGCAGGAGAAAATCAAGGAGGATAAGCCGGAAAAGCAGGAATGGCCGGGGATTGTGGAATCCATTCTGTTCGTGTCAGGAAATGCGGTGGAAAAAGAGGAACTCCGCAAGGCCATGAATCTGACCGGGGAAGAACTGGATGAGGCCCTGGATATTCTGGAAAGCGAATACGATTTTAACCGGCGGGGGCTGCGGCTGCTCCGGTTTGGCGCGCATGTCCAGCTGGCCACCAGGCCTGACTATGCCAGGTATGTGGAACATCTCCTGCAGCCGGTCCAGAAACAGTCCCTTTCCCAGGCGATCATGGAAACCCTGGCGGTGATTGCCTATAAACAGCCGGTTACCAAGGCCGAGGTGGAACAGATCCGCGGGGTCAAGTGTGACTATTCGGTTCAGTCCCTGATCGCCAAGGGCCTCATTGAGGAAGCAGGACGGAAAGAGGCACTGGGCCGGCCGATCCTGTATGCCACAACGGATGCGTTCCTGAGACACTTCTGTATTTCCTCTCTCGACGAACTGCCGGAAATCGATTTCGCCAGTCTGGCAAAGAAAGAGGGTCAGGCAGCAGCGGTTGAAGAGGGAACATTTGAACTTGGCACAACGCCCTCCGGCCAAAGCGGGGAAACCCGGACGGAGGAGACTGTCGGTCCGGACAATGAGCAGCCGGAAACGGCGGCACCTGATCCTGCCGAAAACGCCCAGACTTCCGGTCCAGATGCAGCAGGTCAGAGGGAAGAAAGCCCCGATTCCGCACAGTCCGCGGAATCAGATGAGTAGGATGGTTACGGACATGGTCCGTTCCATATAGATTTATTTTTTATGAAGGGAAGGATATTTGGTGAAAAAGTTCCTGGAGGAGTTCAAGGCGTTTGCAATGCGCGGCAACGTCGTGGACATGGCCGTCGGTGTTATCATCGGCGCAGCATTCGGTAAAGTTGTCACGGCTGTAATCGAGATTTTCCTGAATCCGATTCTCGAAGCACTGCCAAAGATGGAAACTGGCGGAACCGGTTTTGCCGGCAGCATTATCAGCTTCCTGGCGGTTCTTGTGGAGTTCCTCCTGACGGCGTTTGTGCTTTTCCTGATTGTCAAGGCAATGAATGAGGCCAAGAAGCGCTTCGTGAAAGAGCCCCCGAAGAAAGTCACTGTCAAGACCTGCCCGTTCTGCAAGAGCGAGATCAATATCGATGCGACCCGTTGCCCGTTCTGTACTTCCGAACTGAAATAATCACCCACTTCAAAGCCTCTCCGCGGAGAGGCTTTTCGTTCATATATGCTCATCCGTGCCGCGGATGGGGGATCTGCATTTTAACCAATGGCCTGTCTTTTCAGGCCTCTTCCGGCAAATGCGCTTTGACTCGTCCTGCTTTTTTGACAAATCTTCAAAACTTCCTTCACAGAAACAGGATTTTGAGCTATAATCACAAATGGGGTTTCATCCTCTGCAATAATGATGCCATTCAGAGAATGCAGGCATTCTCTGTCCGACTTTTCCGGCAGGAGGGGAGGAGTTTAGTTGAATATGCGTCGGTTATTAATCGTCTTTTTGCTGCTGTGTCTCTTTGCAGCTGCGGCCATGGCTGACATCTCGGTCAGTGTCTCGTTTCAACAGGACGGGAACAACCAGATCGCGACCTTCAAAGCGTCCCCCGGGACGCCGGATTCAACGGAGGCAGCTGCACTTTTTCAAAGCCGGCTGGATGAATACTTTGAACAGAGCGACGCGCTGAAACGCTATGCCCGTGTGCTGGGCCGCGGCGGTGAGACCGTGATCTTTGAGCGCGGAATGCTCTGCACCTCGGAGCGGTTCATTTCGATGCTTCTCATCCGCGACGGACAGCAGGCAGATGGCACAAACGGAAGCGTGCCAAAATCCCTGTGCATCGATCCAAAAACGGGCCAGATGATTTCCCTGATGGATCTTTTCCGGGCTCCGGATGAGGCCAGGGCGCGTCTCTCCGAGATGATTGAACAGGACATACTGCCGACCCTGTCGGATTATCTGGAGTTTTCGGAGCTTCTTCCGGTACCGGAGGACTGCTTTTATCTGGACGCGGACGGCCTGACGATCTATTATGATGATCAGCACTACCGGACCTTTTCCGGTTCCTGCGGGGCGGTCAGTTTTGCCTGGTATGAAATTGAGGACCTGATCCGGCCGGACGGACCGGCAGGGAACATGCTCAGCCAGAAACCAGATGCCGGGGCCATTCGCGCGGCCGTGTCCGCGGGGTCCCTTGGAGACCGTTTCCCGATCCGCCTGGGTGACCGGCTGGGGGATGTCCTCAGCAAATATCCCAGACTGAGTGATCCGGATTACACCCGGAACGCCAAGGTCTATCAGTTTGAAGCCGCCCAGCTGCGCGGATTTTCCGTGGAAATTCCCAAGTACGCGTTTACAGAGGACATGGATACACCCGTTTCCGCCATACGCACCTCGCGGATTTCCTTTTGCGGGCTTAAGACCGGCTGGACCGGCAAAGAGGAGATTGTGACCCTTCTGGGAACACCCGACAGCCAAAGCGTCTATGATGAACAGACGGCGGAGGATATGCTGCTGGTTCCCGGGGAGAGCCTCATTTACCGGATGGGCAGTGTTTATCTGGAGCTGCACCTCGACGAGGAACAGCTGCTTTCCGCGCTGATTCTCCGGACTGAACTGCCCGAATAAATCATCAATTGTTTTCAGGAATGCCGGCCCGTTATCCGGGGGATGAACGGGCAAATCCGGATGGATTGGCGCTTGGGGGAGCGCCGGCGCGATAGAAGGGGGATAAAAGATGGCCGCAAGGACATCCAACAAAAAAGGGAGCAACAAGAATAACGGAAAAAAGAAAGTGAGCGGCCGGCGCGGGACGCCGACAAGACAGGAGAGTCAGACCGATATCGCGGGGATTATCGGAATTGTCCTGTTCTGTCTGGGCATTCTGCTCTTTACCTGCAATTTCATTCCGTCCAGGGGCGGATTCCTGAACGGCTGCCGCACCTTTCTGCGCGGGATGGGCGGATCGCTTTGTCTGCTGATCCCGATTATGTGCTGTTTCTACGGGGTCGTGCTGGTCTTTTTCCGGAACAGCATCGTCAGCACCCGCCGAATGATCTGCGGAATGATTCTGTTTTTCCTGATTGAGACCATTTTTCAGATTTTCCAGGCCAGACAACTCGATAATATGGGGGCATCTGGTTACGTTCAGTTTCTGCTGGAGAGTTTTCGATATTCCTCTCAATCCATGCAGGGCGGCGGCCTCATTGGCGCGCTTCTGGCCTGGCCGCTGTTTAAGGCCCTGGATGTCTGGGGAGCGGTTATTGTCCTGGTCTTTTCAACCATCATCGTGCTGGTCATTATGACCGGCTTCACCTTCGGCGATTTCGGCCCGGCCGTCTCTGAATGGGTGGATGACCTGAGGGAAAACCGGCAGCTCCGCCGGGAGGAAAAAGAGGCGCTTCGGGAAGAGAAAGAGGAAGAGCTTCTGAACCGCGAGGTGGAGGAAGCCAGGGAGCGGGCACAGAAAAAGAAAAAGCCCGACCCGGAAAAATTCTCCGAGGAAAACCTGGTTCGCAGCGAACCGAAAAAGGAAGAGGAGAAGCCGGACAATGCCGAAGCGGGAAATATGCCCCGGCCCAACGGAAAGAAGAAAAAGAAAAATGCCGCAGTAAAGGCGGTAGAGCCCAATCCTGAACCGGCGAAACCGGCGTATCCCAGTGATGAACCGATTACCGGCAGTTTCCGGCCGGTACCGGGCACGAAACCGAAGAAGCATACGCCCTATAACGGGGGCAATGTCCGCCAGTATAACAAGGATCTCTATATTGAGGATGCTGACGAGTTTACCCGGAAGCCCGGTGAGCCCGAGGACAGAAACGAAAACAACGGCCGCGGGTTTACGCAGGAAGAGGCCGTGTATGCGTTCTACCATGGGTCAAACAGCAGCATGCCAGAATCCTCTCCCTATGCAAGACCGCAGGAAGCGCCCAGTAAAGGCCCTTCTCTTGGAAACCCGATTGTTGTGCTTCATCCGGAAAAGGCCAAGGCCGAGGAGGATCCGTATGAGGCGTATCGGACGAAGAACTATGATACAGGCGTAGCCGTCGGCTATGATCCAGATGATACAGCGGCACCGGAGCTAGAGGATATCGGGGTGCAGAATGAGGATTCCGCCCCGACAGAGTCTGTTCTGTCCACCGCTGTCACGACAGAAAGTCCGGCTGCAGAGCCGGTCAATGCTCAGGCGGCGAGCCCCTTTGCCAGACCGGCTCCCGTTTCACCCGAGGCATCCGGGACAGCGGGCAGACCTGTTCCGCCAATGGAGCCGGTGATGCCGAAAATGCCCACTCCGCCGGTTCCGCCTGTCCCGCCGTATGAAAGGAACATGCAGGCTGAAACCGCACAGGCGGCAGCCAGTGTCTTCTCAGCGCAGCCGATTCCGACCACTGCACAAACGGCAGCCAATGTCTCTGCACAGCCGGCTGCACCCACTGCACAAACGGCAGCCAGTGTCTTCTCTGCACA
>DGWH01000019.1:7334-35834 GCA_002395225.1 Christensenella sp. UBA4263 | reverse complement strand
CATCAAAGCCCGATTTGTCGAGATGAGTAAGAATTCTATAACCACTCCGACACGAATGGGTGATGTGGCAACATATATAAATGGCTATGCTTTTAAACCGACAGATTGGACTACAGAAGGGCTTCCTATCATACGCATACAGAATCTTAATGATAGAGAAGCTTTGTATAACCATTATTCTGGCACTATAGACAACAAGTATCAGGTACATACAGGAGACATACTTGTATCATGGGCTACTCATCTCGAAGCATATCTGTGGCAAGGAGGAGATGCATGGTTAAATCAACACATTTTCCGAGTCATATTTGACAAAATGCAAATAAACAAAATCTATTATATTTATTCTACGGAAGATGCTCTGAGGCAAGCTTTTAAAAATGCTCATGGTTTTAAACCAACAATGGAACACATAAAACGAAGTGACTTTGAAGATGCAATCATTTTATTACCTCCCATTGAAGTTCAGAATCAGTTTGCTACTTTCGTTACTCAGGTCGCCAAATCAAAAGTTGTCGTTCAGAAAGCGTTAGATGAGGCCAAACTGTTGTTTGATAGTCTTATGCAAAAGTACTTCTGCTGATGGAAGTAAGATATAGAGATTACGAAATAGAACGTATTTATCAGTCAAATACTACTGTCCGATTATTAGAACGATGAATAATCCGCATTCTGTCGTCATTATGCTTATTCAGAAAGAGCAGGACAACGAGTTCAGAACAACCGACAAGACCTGTATCTAGCATGGCTACAGTATTCAAATGAAGCATGATTGGCTTCATCTCCGATATCAACCCTACTTCTGGAGGAATGGAATTATGAATTTCGATTTTTTGCGTTCGCATCAGGAGCTGGCAGTGCTGTATACATACTGTCATGATGCGGAAGCACTGGTTCTTCAATTCCCGACAAACAGCGTTGTTTCTATGCGCAACGCGCTGGAGTTTATCGTCAAGATGATCTATTCGGCTTGTACGGGAACATCGACCATAGGAATGTCATTATTTGATGTGACAACTTCTCCCGCATTCGAAAACTATGTACGTGATCCTGTCCTTATGCAGACCATTCATTTACTCCGTAAAAGGGGCAATGACGCAGCACATGGCCGCACACTGAAAGCTGATGAGGCTATGATGTTGCTGGAACAACTGCATTTTCTGGTAGGAGAATTCTGCATTCTGCTTGGACTTGAAACAGATTATCCGGAGTTTGTAAAGCCCGGCGAGAATCCGGTTACAACAGTGCAGCCGGTTACGAAGCCACCGGAGGTTACTCCGGTCATTGTTCCGCCGGAAATTGTGGCCAAGTATGGACCGAAGATGAGGTACACGCATTTCGATGCGACCTATGGACGCAACGAAGATGAGAACCGTGAATTGTATATGAAGGCGTCATTCAGCGAAGCAGAATGGCCTGTAGTGAATGTGCCTCATCAGTCATTGCCTGGCGCAGTCGGATGTCAGATCCATCTTGATTCGGGAGATGATGTTGACTATGTCATGTATGGAAAAGATGGGAAGCCGCTGGCAATTGTCGAGTATACCGCCACAACCAGGAGTCCCATTGAAGGCCGTACGAAAGTGATTGAAAAGGCAAATCAGCTGGAAAAGAAATATGGTTATAAACCGGTTGCCTATTATACGAACGGTTATTTCATTTTTGTTATCGATCAGCTGGGGTATCGGCCCAGACGGGTATATCAGTTCCATTCGATTGAAGAATTGGAACTGCTCAAACTGCGGGCAACCATACGAAAAGATATTTCAAACCCGCAGATAGATGACAATATTGCAGGCAGGTATTATCAGAAAGAAGCTGTCACAGCCTGCTGCAAGGCATTTTCTGAAATGCGGCGCGGAAGCCTTCTGGTGATGGCCACCGGAACAGGAAAAACGCGTGTGGCTGTTGCACTTTCAGATGTATTACTGAAAGCCAACTGGGTAAAGAACATTCTTTTCCTGGCAGACCGGACGAGTCTTGTACGGCAGGCTCATAAGGCTTTCACGAAGCTGTTGCCGAATGTCACTACCAGTATCTACTCCGGTACAAGTATGAGCCGGGATCCCAATGCACGCATTATCTTCTCCACCTATCAAACGATGATCAATCTGATTGATGATGAAACGAGAGAATTTGGCATTGGCCGTTTTGATTTGATTATCATTGATGAGGCACACCGCAGCGTATTCAATAAGTATGGAGCACTGTTCCATTACTTTGATGCGCTTATGCTTGGACTTACAGCCACACCGCGCAGTGAGGAAAATAAGAGCACCTATGAAGTTTTCAAGCTGGAGAACGGAAAGCCTGACTATGCGTATGAGTATGATAAAGCGGTAGCAGATCATTTTCTGGTTCCATACAGTAAACTGGACAGGACAACTGAAAAGCTGCGCAGGGGCATTACCTATGAAGAACTGTCCGAGGAGGAAAAAGCCAGACTTGAGGACAGTGTATTTTTGAAAGGCGACATTGAAAATGGGGACCTCTCCGGCGCGGTTATTGATGCTCGGGACATTGGCGAAGGGGTAATCAATCTGGGAACGATCGGTGCCATGCTGAATGATCTCATGAAGAACGGCATCAAAATCAATGCCGGTGATAAGATTGGCAAAACGATTATTTTTGCCGCCAGTCATGAGGAAGCAGTTCGGATTGTTCAGCAATTCCAGAAAATATATGCACACCTGGGAACGAATTTCTGTGCACTGATTGACAGTCAGGTAGAGGGGAATCTCAGCCTGATTGATCAGTTTGCAGATCGTGATAGCCTTCCACAGATTGCTGTGAGTGTGGATATGCTGGATACAGGTATTGACGTTCCGGATGTACTGAATCTTGTCTTTTTCAAACCGCTGAGGAGCAAAATCAAATTCCTGCAGATGATTGGTCGGGGAACACGCCTGAGTCCCAATATTTTCGGACCGGGTGCTCACAAAGATTGCTTCCTTATCTTTGATTATTTTGATAATTTCCATTACTTCGGGGTAAACGGCTCTCGAGAAAGAAACAAAAATTCCATTACGCCGCAGGGCGTCCTGATGAACCGTTATAAACTGACAATTCTCCGTCAGCTTCAGGAAAAGGAAACACTGACCGCATTTGAGGCCAAGTATAAAGATGCGCTTCAAACGTATTTTACAAATGCTCTTCACATGCTCTGTAATGATGATCTGGAAGTTCAGTATAACATGGCGTATGTCAGCAAATACCGTACGGTGGAGAACTGGTCGAAGCTTAATGATACACGGATGAAGGAAATTAAAGAGCATGTTCTGCCACTCATTCCGCCGATTCCTGCATCGCCAAAAGTGAAAAGCTTTGATATTCTCATTTACGCAATCGAAGCACAGTACATGGAGTGGATTAAACAGGGAAAAGATCCACGGAAGATTCGTCATGGATTCTCACGTGTAGAGAAGGATCTGACAGAGCGTATGCAGGAACTGACGAAACTGAAACGGATTCCGGATGTTTTGAAGAAGGAAAAGCTGATTTCCTCCATGATGCATGGAGATTATTTGCTGGATGATTTTTCACTGGAACGGGCTGAGCAGGTCAGGGAAGATCTGCGCGACCTCATGAACTATATTCCTGATAAATCGGAATATTACATCATCGATATACCTGACACTGTCATTGACCGCGGGCCAGGCGGAGGGGGCGGCAAAACCTATGCGGATAGAGCCCGGGAGTATATTGACAAGGACAGTACAGAACTGGCCAAGCTGAGGAATCTTGATCCACTGACAGAGGCAGAAAAGAACAACCTGAAGAACGTGTTTACTGTCCAGCTGGGGACGCTCTCAGAGTTCAATACCTGGTCTGGAAATGCGTCTCTTCTGCCTTTTCTCCGAACACAGACCGGTATTAATGACGATGCCATTCAGACCAAATTCGGTTCATTCCTGAACAACAATATATTGGATGAGAGACAGCTTGTTTTTATGCAGCAAATCATTGAATATGCCCGGATAAACGGAGATGTAACAACAGGCGATTTGATGAAGGTCAGCCCATTCTGTGATGTGGATATTATGGAGTTGTTTGGTGCAGACAAATTTGATTATTTGAAACAGCTGATAAACGGCCTTCACAAACCGGTAGCAGATAAATTAAATTGAAGTGGTACTGAGGCGTGGATATTGGACATACCGGACCTGTTAATGAACGACAGCAGATCTGTCTGAAGCCTATAATCCATGCAGTGATATAGGTTGATGTACATCAAATTGAATATGACCTGCTGTAAAGCAGGTCATATTCAGACAGTGAATCATGGACATCCTTATCAAAACCAAACTACTGTACAAACGGACAAATGAGGAAAAGGAATGGATGTACTTGGAATACTCAGAGAAAATGGAAAGGACCTGCTTCCAGAGGAAATCGAGCTTCTTCAGACGGAGCTGGATATAGGCGAATACGATGCGGAATACATCGCTGCCTGTAAAAAGCAGATCAGCGAACTGAAAAACTGGTCGGTTAACGGAATGCTTCGGGAAGACAGGGTGGAATCGGAGGTTCAGGTTCCGGAGGAGCATCCCCCGGAAGCAATCGTGGAAAAAGAAACGAATGTCATTCAGTCTTTCTCCCATGTATCAGCGGAAGATATTGTGGCAGCCGATTTGCAGCGGATGCGCTCGGACCGGGATTACAGGTCCCTGTTTAAAAACTATGTCAAGGAATCGTCCGTGATCAATGAAGCGTTTGTGTCAGCGCACTTTTCGCTGTTCAGGGAACCTGAGGTGAGTGTCCTGCTTTCCTGTATTCATTTCAGTGAGGAATTTCTGGAGCGTTATTTCAGTTCGCTGGACCCGAAGGCCATTGCATTGCATCAGCGGTTTTCGGAGAACTTCTTCATCAAGCATTATGCGGATCTGGATGCGGTCACGGTCCTGACGAAAGGCGTGAATTCCTGGCGGATCAAGACGCTGCGCTCGAAAATGCTGAGCAACTTCCTTCGTATCAAAGGAGTCAAAGTATGATAAGCATCAATGAAGCAAAGAGACTGGTAAAACGGGCGGTTCTGGCGAATCTGGTGACGGAAAAGAAGGACCTTGCTATCACGCCGCTGGTCTCGGGAAAACACGGGATCGGGAAATCGGCGATGCTGAAAAGCATTGCGGAGGATCTGGGAGGCATCTGCATTACCATAGAGGGCGGAACGCTCAAGGAAGGGGAAATCACCGGGCTGCCTTATCAGTACAAAGATGAGAACGGACAGATCCGTTTCCGGTTCCTCCCGTATTATGCGGTGGAGCGTATCCAGAACGAGGAAAAACGGCTCTTTGAACAGACACATGGAAAAGAACCGCAGGAACGGCTGCTCCTGGGGGATGAGAACCGGTATGCACAGAATGATCTGACCCCGGAGGAAAAGATCCGCGCGATTCAGAACAGAACGGTACAGCCGGTCATTATCTTTATCGATGAAATCAACCGCACGGAGAATTCCGTCTATAAGGAACTGATGAACATCCTGCTGACGCGCAGCGTGAACGGATATCAGTTCCCGTGGTGGGTCTTTTTCGTGGGCGCCATGAACCCCAGCACCCAGAACAGCATTTATGCCACCAATGAGATGGATCCGGCACAGCTGGACCGTTTTCTCAAGATCAAAGTGGGCGATAATGCCCGGGAATGGCTGAGCTACGGGAAGAAGACCGGGATTTCCGCGGATATTCTGAACTTTATCAAGGACAATCCAAAATGCCTGTCGGCCAGTGAGAAGGAACTGGATGATGAGGAGAAGCCGATGCCCTCGCCCCGCGGCTGGGATATGGTGGACACGCTTTTGGCCAGTGAACCGCAGCTGCGCATGTTCTTTACCGACAAGGAAAATGATCCGAAGATCGTGGAAAAAGACATGAAGAATCTGGTTTCAGCAAAGCTTGGGGCAAGCGTGGCGACGATGTTTTTTGCCAGCCGGGTTGCCAAGACCAGGGCGCTCATGCCGGAGGAGATCTTTGCGGATGATCTCAGCCTGACAAAGACCTGCGAGCAGATGAAACATATGTCGGAGGGGAAAATCATCCAGACCTGTGATCTGCTTCTGGCGTATCTGAAAGAAAACATCGGGTTTATGATGCTGGACAAGGCGGGATTTGAAAGGGCCAAGAAGCAGATGTCTGTCTTCGTGCGGAATCTGGATTCCTCAGCCAGACTGCTGTTTGCCCAGAACCTTTCCTCCATGAAGACAGATGACGGAAACACGCTGATTGAGATGCTGTACGATGTGTTTGAGCAGGACCTGATAGAAATGCTGGACCTGTCAGATGCGACACGTGCAGCCATAGAGGGCAGTAAATAATGGACGATATCACCGCCATCCTGCTCCGTATCAGGGAAAATATCCGCCGAACAGAAAGCGGGGAAACGGGGCAGCCGGTACTGGATGAAATTGATGCGGATTTTCATCGGATGATGGAACTGATCCGGCTGTTTCTGATTTCCGAGCGGGACACCTATTATGGATTCATCCTGATGAATCTGCGCTTTCGGGCGGTCTTTTCAGACAACTCAATTGCAGGCATCGTGCTGAGGGAGTATCCGCCGGTCTTTGAAAGCAATCCGCTTCTGCTCTGCAAGTTTTCATTAAAAGAGATCATTTATGTCGTCTGTCATGAAATCGACCATATCGTGTTCAATCATCCGGCGGAAATGCTCCGGCTGGGGCAAGATGATGCCGA
This sequence comes from Christensenella sp. UBA4263, assembly GCA_002395225.1. Classification (GTDB taxonomy): domain Bacteria; phylum Bacillota; class Clostridia; order Christensenellales; family Aristaeellaceae; genus Ventricola. The sequence goes on along the minus strand of DGWH01000019.1, from coordinate 29,139 downwards.
CCTGATGCTGAAATTCAATTACGCCGCGGATGCCGCGGTCAATGACCGGATCAATGACGAGATCAAAAGACGGAACAGCAAGTACATGCGGGAACCGGAGGGCGGGATTACCTCGGATGTGCTGGCGAAAATCTTCGATCTGGATAAAGTGAAACGGTCTGAAAACTACCGCTATTACTTTGATCTGATCAGGGACAGGAAAATTCCGGATGAATGCCGGCAGAATCAGCCGGAACGAATGATGGAACAGAAAAGGGAAGCCGGGGACGGAGGAGAATCCGCTGGTTCCGGCGGTCAGGGGAAGGCGTCAGAGGTGTTCACGGCCGGTCAGGCGAATCTGGCGGATCATGACTGGCAGACGGACGGTGACGCGGAGAATGCTGCGGCGCTGGCACGTGAGCTGATCAATGCGGCTGTTGACATGATGAACGATGAGGCCAGGGGCCTGATGCCCGGCTCATTCATGTCACAGGTGGAGCAGCTGAACACTCCCGCAAAACTGACCTGGCAGCAGATCCTGAAGCGTTATGTGGGCACCATTTCGGCGGATAAACGGAGAACCCGGACAAGACTGAACCGAAGGCAGCCCTCCCGCTTTGACCTCTCCGGCCGGATGGATGACAAAGTACTGAAAATCGTCGTGGTCATCGACACCTCCGGCTCCCTGGATGATCATATGCTGGGGCAGATCATCCATGAGGTATTCGAGATTCTGGCGAAACGAAAACACGAGGTAACCCTCATCGAATGCGATGCCAGGGTTAGGCGGGTGTACCGGATTTCAAAACCTGCGGATATCCAAAAAAAGGTTCAGGGACGCGGCGGAACTGCTTTTACTCCGGCAATTGAATACATCAACCGCAGCCGGGCGTTCAGAGATGCCCTGATGATCTATTTTACAGATGGATACGGGGAAAGGGATGTTCCCAGACCGCGTACATACCGGAACATCTGGGTTGTCTTTGACAAAGCAGAGAACTTATCCGTGAAAGAGCCCTATGGTGCCGTCATTGCACTTGAAGAATAGAAGCGGCACTGTCATCGACAGTTTGCCATGGCAGTGCTCCGTAAAGCAGGACCATCTGAGGATAACCTGGCGGCTAAATGTCGCTGTCCATTGACAGTGAACAGGGTCTTCGGCCGCAGATCAACATGGAGGAGGAAAAGCATGAACATGAAAATGGAAGTCCAGACGCAGCTGCTGGGAGAGATGATTACAGGACGGTGCGAAGCGCAGCCTGGAATTTACTTTTTCAGATATCTGTGTTCCGGAAACAGAATCATACGGTTCACCACGGAAACACTTGAGAAGGTTCTGCCTTCACAGAGGAAAAGAAGCGGTGCCTGGAAGACGGGCGTTTTTCTCCAGTATGAAATCATCAATGAAGGAACATCGCTGCAGTTACAGCTTTCATTGAGCACAGTGGGATTGGGACAGAAGAATCAAAAGCGCATGGACGCCCTGAAAAAGTCGTTTGGCACAGAGAATACACCGGATGAATCAGGTATCCTTGTGTTGCGTCAGTGGAACTATGAGGTTGGAACGGAACCCGAGCAGGCCAGGCTTGCTCTGGATGAAATATTTGATATTGAAGTGCCCTTTACAGATTCGGAACTCCGCCAATGGATGTACAGGGACACCCTTCGGATACGGTCGTTTCCGAAACAGGTTGAACCGGATAAGCTGGAAGAGGGGAAAGAGGTCCCTGTACGCGCAGACCGGTTTGAAAGAAATCTGCAGGCCAGAAGGAAGTGTATTGCTCATTACGGTACCACCTGTCAGATTTGTCAGTTTGACTTTGGTTACGTGTATGGAAATGATTTTGCCGGAAAAATAGAAGTGCATCATATTGTCCCGCTGAGTGAAATACGGGAGGATCATGTGGTGGATCCGATTCGGGATCTGATTCCGGTCTGTTCCAACTGTCACACCGCATTGCACAGCAAAAAGGATGGCTGCTATACACCGGATGAACTCCGCAGGAAAATCAATCCACATTATGCGTTTATGATTGATTTTATCAAGCTTCCGACCCCGCCGGGAATGAACGGACCGGATTCAGAACCGGAAACGGATGGGAAAAGCTGAAGAAGACGTATCGGCAGCGCAAGTGAATGGATGAGCCCGGAGCCTCGGGATTTTACGTGACCGCTTCTTCGACTCGTTTCGGTTCCATGAAACAGGCGAAAAGCATGAGGACGAAGAGCGGCGGCTTTCTGACATTGCGCTCAGTCAGATCGGACGGATAACTATCCAGAAAGAACGGAACCATGTTTACACTTTTTATGTTTGTTGTGCTGACATTTGCGGGATGGATGCTGCTGATTGCCGGTCTCCGTTCCGGAAGCAAAATGACCCGGCAGGAAGAGGATGAACGGACACTGACAACGGGGGAAATCATTCTGGCAGAGGAAGCGGGAAATGTCGGAAACGGAAAGAAGAGGAAATCCCTTCAGATTCAGTACCGGGTCAGCGGACAGATTTACACCAGAAAACTGAATACGAATGTGCCGCCGGACATGATTGGAAAAACGGTGGATGTTTACTACAATTCAGATCAGCCCACCGCTTTTCACATAGAAGGACTGACGGGAAAAAAGAAAAATGGAAGTCTGACCCGAATCGGTCTGATCTGGATCATTGTCGGCACGATCATATGGGCGGGGATGGCCTCAACGGAGAGAAATGACATCAATATCCCTCTCCTCAAAATGCGGCTGCATCGTTTCCTCTCCCAGATTGAACGGGAGAAAGAGAGCACTCCGCCGCCGATTCCGGAGCCAACAGCAGAACCGACGGTTGAACCGTATGTGCCCCCTAAGGTTGAATGTCAGTATCATCTGAATGATGAAGGGGCAGCGGTGCTTGAAAAAATCAGCGTTAAACGAGGCCACCGATACGTGATTATTCCGGAAGAGGTAGACGGGCATCCGGTCGTCGGTCTTGAAGCAGATGTCTTTTCAGATATCTTCCTTCTGAACGGTCTTGAACTTCCGGGAACCATACCGGTACTTGAAATAGATCCTTTTCATGGAATCGCGGTGTTCGTCAAGTCAATTACGATTGGGTCAGGAACGGAAGAAATTGCAGACAGGGCGTTTGCCCGTTTAAAAATTCTGAAAAAGGTTACTATCCCTGCATCGGTGACGAAGATCGCGGATGATGCGTTCTATGAGGGATGCAAGGCGATATTTTACGTCGTGGAAGGTTCAGAGGCAGAAAGATACTGCAGGGAAAAGGGATATTCCTACATTCTGACGGAATAAGAAGCCGCAAAGAACAATGACGAATCCGGGAAAGGATGTGCCTCTGTCGCAGATTGACAGTTTGTCAAATCCTTGCCAGGTGCCTTCGGTGAAAGAACCGTATGGAAACTGGGCAAGGATTGCGACTTGCTTTTTGGTAAAGGACGACGGTCAATTTGTGGCCTTTCAGCAGCCGTCGGCCATGGAATATGCACGAAAGGAAAAAAGAATTGAAACAAATCGCATTTGCCTTTATAATCTCTCTGTGTCTTCTTGTCGGTGCAGCATCGGCAAATATACTCGTCAATTTCCCGAAAGAACAGATGAACGGGTCTGTTGGTTATACCTGCTTTGAAGTGCTTCCGCCGTGGCTTGCGGAGACGTTTCAAAACCGCATGCGTTCAGGTGACCGGATCATCGGCGGAATGGTTCGCTATGAGAATGCAGGGAATCCGTCGGAACAGACATGCAGCGGGATTGTGGCACTGCAGCGGGACAGCCGGATCATTTTGTACGGGTTGAGCCAAAATCACCCGGGCATTGGTCAGGCGAGAGCGGAGACAGATGTGTTTCTTTCGCCGGAAGATGACTTTGAATTCCTTCCGCTGCGTGTGCTTAATCCGGATGGCCGGATGACACAGGTGGAACTGGGGGTTCGAAAGGGGAATCAGGTACTTTCCCTGAACGTGGAGGATGGCAAAATAGCCATTTCGCAGTGTCTGAACCTGCAGGGGGAAACGGGAACGCTGCTTTCTGTTCCGCAGGGGATGGGCTCCCTCAGCATCTGTCCGGTCAGACTCGGAGGAACGGACCAGGGGGAAAGCTGGTACGGCGTGATGACAGAGGAGGAAGAATGGATTCCCTGTCCGCATCCAGAACGGCTGTGGGCCTGGGAAAACCGGAAACTGCCGGACAGCGGGACCGCGATTGAGGCCATGGCAGAGCAGATTTCCATCTATCCGCTGCCGGAAAACATGGCGTATGTGGATGCGGATCTTTTTGTGGAGCCGAAAAGCGAATCCGAATCCATTGGACATTACACGGCCCGGGCGGAAGTGCTGGAATCGGCCGGCGCCTGGGTAAAGGTACGCATCGGCAGGACCGAGGGATGGGTCATGGAAGAGGACCTGTACACGGTCGCAGGCGTTATGGGACAGGTCGGGAAGGTGACCTCTGTCGCAGCGGCATTAACCGACCTGACGCTGCTGGATGCACCGGGTGGAAACCGTCTGGGGACGGTTTCTGCGGGAACGGAAATGCATGTACTCTGCACAGACAATGGTTATGCGCATGTGCTTATCCCGGAAAAAGGGGTTCACTGGCCGACGGACTGGGATGGCATCTACGGATATGTCCGTATCAATGAAATTGCAACAGGCGAAAGTCCGGCGGAGGCGAAAGAAATCGCTTCTGGAAGGCCTTGAATTGGCAGTCGGACGGAGACAAATGAAAGAACAGACAGGACATCTCTGCGTCAGTCCGACCAACAGGTTCCGGATAGCGGCAATGCCCGGAAAGCGGATTGCCTGGGAGCTGTCCTGCCGTGCAGCGACAGGATGACAAATGAAGGCCTCAGACCAGGCAACTCAGGCAGAAAAACAACATTGAAGCCTGCAAAGAAGGAGAAAAAAAGGATGCTGAATATTTTACCGGTGGGCGAAACGACCAAACAGCTGCGGACTTTGCAGCATGGCGAAAATGTTTTTCATGAGGCGCTTGCACATGTAAAGGATGGGGAAACGCGGTTTTATGTTTCCAATCCGGACGGTGAGGATTATATTCTTGCGTATATCCGGAACATGGACATGTTCCCGGAGGCGGCCAGAGCGCAGCTGAAGATGACGGACGGAAAAGATCTCTTCCAGCCGTATCTGTCGTATGATGAGACGGATCTCAGCAAACTTTGCCTGGATTTCTTCCGGCCGTATAAGGCAGCAATGTTTGAGACAATCGATGAATATTCACTTGTCTGCGCAAAACTGATTCTGCAGCATACGGACTGCGAGGTCTATTTTACCGATGCACGGGCGGCCATGTTTTTGCCGGCAACCGGTCATCTGCATCTTGTTGAGCAGCTCCCCGAAACGAAGGAGAACAATGCACCGACAACGCTGTATGTCATTCCCGGAGTGTTCGAAATCGGTTATATTCGTAAGGATTTCAGCTATATCAGCTCGATGCCTCTTTTTCACAATGTCTTTTTCTGGCAGTGGCTGGTGACAAAGCCCATGGACCAGATTCGCTATGTCGAGATGATTCTGTACAAGGACTTTGGACTGGGAGCGATCCTGAACCGGATTTATTCCTATAACCGCTTTTTCTCGGACAAAGGATGGAAAGCCTTTCTCTCCCCGGGCACCTCGCGCTATTCAGATGAACTGCTGATGCGTTATTTCGAGATCTCCGGCAGGCCTGAGGATGCCACAGAGGAGAATACCATTGTTGTGGATAATATGGCGCCGCTGATTACAACGTGGAAGTTCCAGCAGTTCAGGCAGGGAATCGGCGGGGATGTCCTGAAGCCGGAATTTAAACGGCAGCTGGATGAATATGCAGATGCCGTACTGGGCGGGAAAAAGGCACTGGGTGTCCTGATTCGCGGGTCGGACTATATCGCCAGCGGCCTGGTTGGAATCAATAAGCAGGCAACGCCGGAGGAAATGTTCCCCATGATTGACCAGTGGATGGAAGAGGACGGATATGACATTCTTTTCCTGGCCACGGAAGACCGGGATGTCTACCAGACCATGCTGGCGCGTTACGGGCGCAAACTGCGGGCGATTTCACAGGAACGCTTTTCTGTAAACGATTTCAAGGGTATCACGATGATTTCTGAACTTGAAAAGGAAATCAATTCGGCAGACACGTATGCAGGGGCAGTGGAGGATACCACAGTAAACTACATCTACGCGGTTTATACGCTCTCCAGATGTGACAGTGTGATTGCCTCAGGCCTGAACAATGGATACAACATGGCTCTGGCACTCAACGATGGCCATTATCGCCGGGTCTATCAGTTCCTGGTGGATGTCGGCCATCAGAACCGGCCTGGTCAGCCCGGCGGCAAATGACCGGATAAGGTCCGCAGATGTGACACAGGATCATGACAGGGAGCCGCTGCAATAATCTGACAATCCCGGAGGAAAAAGATGGAAAAGATAAAAAGACCGATACGACGTTCTCTGATACTGGCGACTGTTATTCTGCTCCTGCTGCTTTCGGTGCTCATGGCAATTGCAGGCTCTGAAATCTATCGGAAAAGAATGATCGGGCACTATCAGAATTATGCAGCGGATACCGTTGAATTTCTGGTTCGCAGCATTGACGGAGACGATCTGGAACAATGCATTGAGACCGGAGAGAAAACGGAAAAATATCATCAGCTGCAGGCGCTGGCGGATCATCTGAAAGAGAGCCACGACCTGGAATTCATCTACATCATCAAGCCGCTCAAAATCGACCCGCCCGGAAACATGATGGATGTCCTGGCGGCCTGTACCAAGTATGAACGGGAATTTGAGGCGGATGAGCTGACGGACCTTGGCGTGATATCGGATTATCTCTATCCGGCAGAGGTGGCCAAAGAATACATGGCCCGGATGGACAAAGATCCGACGGTTACGTTCTTCAGGAATGATACGGATTTCGGCCGCATTTACACGGCGATCCGGCCGGTATTCAACAGCCGCGGTGAGCCGATTGCCGTGGTCTGCGGCGATATTGAGATCAGTGAGATCTATGCCGTCACCACCAATTTCATGTTGTTCGCCTTTGCACTTACCCTGGTCTTTTCTCTGGCTGCCCTGATCATCATGAACATCTGGTTTGGCCGCCGGATCGTTGGACCGCTGGGAAGGGTGAAAAAGGCTGCAGAAGGATTCGTTGAAAAGTGTAAGAACCGGGCGGATGTGTCTCAGCTGACGATGGAGGATCCCAACATTCACACGGGCGATGAAATCGAAGCGCTCAGTCAGTCCATTGTGCAGCTTGGCCACAACGTGCAGGTATACGCGGCAAATCTTCTGGAGAAAGAACGCGAAATCAGCAACATGAAACAATACGTTGAGCAGCTGGATACGATGGCTTACCGGGATGCACTGACCGGTGCCGGAAACAAGGCGGCCTATGATAAATCGAAAATCCTTCTTGACCAGGATATTTTGGAAGGAAAGGCCCGGTTTGGGCTGGTCATGGCAGATCTGAACCTGCTGAAACGAATCAATGATACCTATGGTCATGAAAAAGGAAATGAGTACATCAAGGGGATGTACCGGATTATCAGCAGCGTCTTTAAAAGCAGCCCCATTTTCCGGATCGGCGGTGATGAATTTGTCGTCGTGGTTTCCGATGAGGAACTGGATAACTGTGAAGCACTGCTTGAACAGATTAGAGTAAAGATGAAACAGATCTCTGAGGATCCGGATAAAGCCCCCTGGGATCGGATCTCTACGGCAATCGGCTTTGCCCGGTATGAAGAAGGTGAGGACACGGACACCGTACTTAGAAGAGCAGACCGGGCCATGTATGAGGAAAAACAGCGTATGCATATGTGCCGGACCTGAGATACAGGACCGCTGCCTGAAAAATCAAAGGCTCTCCAACCAGTGGATTGGAGAGCCTTTGATTTGAATCGTTCCTTAACCGGCCATTTTCATTTTGCGCTTGTTTTCATACATGCGTTCATCCGCCAGATTGTAGATGGACTGGAATGGAAGTCTGGCATCCCATTTGGCCATGCCGATGGCCGCACTGTAGGAAGTGGTTTCCATTTCCTGCTGAATCAGTTCGACAACTTTCTGACAGGATTCATAATCCCGGCCGATAAACAGCACGGCAAATTCATCCCCGCCCATGCGGTATAGGTAACTGTTGTCCGGCAGACAGCGCTGCACCACATTGGCCAGGGTCACAATGGCCAGGTCACCGGCGGCGTGTCCCTGAGTGTCGTTGATCTTCTTCAGATTATTGAGGTCAATTTCACAGAAGGCGGTAATGGTATTTGAATGCAGGCGGTCCAGCGCGGCGAAAAAGCTCAGACGGTTCAGGGCGCCGGTCAGGTTGTCACGCTTGAAATGCTCCATGTGCAGATAAAGGTAATAGAAGGTCAGCATCAGCAGAATGGCACTGATCAGAACGCCGCGTGTTTTGAGGATAATTTCCGAAACGACGGCTACCGCAATGCCGGCAAGCGAGACGAAATACAGGAGTCCCTCCTGAACAAAGCCCCGCCGGATGCGCTTTATGGCCAGTTTGATCACGACGCAGAAATAGATCAGGCTCGAAAGATGCGGGACATAGGAAAGGAGTTCCCGGTGCAGAACATTGGATTCATCAATCCAGAAGACATGACGGTTGAAGGGTGCGGTGAGAATCACCAGGGTATTAATCAGGGAAGGGATGGCAAGCAAAATGATCTGTTTTCTGGTCAGTCGGCCGTGTTCCATGATGTAAATAGCAGACAGAATCAGGAGAACGCGGAGAATAAATCCGGCCATGATAAAAAAGGGATGGGAAGGGTTGGGAACGGACTTTTGGGAATAAAAGTAGTCGACATTGTCCGAGATGACAAGGCAGGCGAGTAGAATCAGTGCACGGAAAAATGGTTTGCTGATTTTCTTGTCATAGGAACGGTTAAAATGGATAAAAATGCTGAAATAGGCAATCGTCAGCAGTACGACAAAATCCACATAGATTATCTGATTAAACAGCTGCATAAACCACATCCATTCTCCGGGGGCAGGGGGTTCAGACTGCGCCCCAGGGTCGGGCACTTCACTGAAAGAATTCATTGTACAATTTAAACAAAATGATTATATCATGTCCATGAAAGTGTGACAACCCTGTCCGGGGAGAAGAACGGGCAAAACTGCAGAAAACAGGGAGTTTTTTTCTGTTGGGACAGAATTGAACGTTCTCATTTGTCCGATGTATATTGAAGAACGGACAGAGACAGGGTATAATCAACCTGATGTTTGAAAATTCCGAGGCAAGTGCAGCCATATTTCTGAAGGAGGAATCAAAGATGGCAGAGAAGAAAACAGGAGGAGCAGCAAAGAAATACGTTTTGCCTGGGGGATTGATGCGGCTTCATATCCAGTTGGGAAATGTGACTCAGGAGGATAGTGACAGCCTGAAAAAATACGGGAATGTCAAGCGCGGATTCACCATTACGCGGGATATTATCGTGCCGGAAGAGATGCCGCTTCGTTCACTTCACTATGTGATTCAGCGGGCTTTTGGCTTTCAGGATTCCCACGAACACATGTTTTCAATTTCCCCGCAGTCAGTGATCGATGTTGCCGGGGACAACATGGGAAATCTGCTGAATCTCCGGGGGGTCATTTTCCATTATCTCGGTGAGATGGATGATGATTTTTACTGCATGGATATCCCCATGTTTACCGGTGGAAATTTCAACAAATGGATGCAGAAACAGTACACCGGACCGTATTCGTATGACGAGGATTTCCTCCAGGATTATCATGGGGCGGCGTTTGAGGATGACGAGGAATATGATAATGACTATTTAGATGCCTATATGGGCGATCATCCCGTGTCTTCGGATGATCTCTATTATATTGTCGAGAGGGTCAACCCGTCCGGGGAAAAAGAACAGTTGAACAGGGCCATCATCAGTGCGGAGGACATTGAGTCCATTGAGGAGCCCGGAGAGCATGTCAAACTTGAAAAAGAGGAGAACGGCTGTATGGCAGACGTTTGGCCTGTCCGCTGTGATGCGAATGATCCGGATGCATGTACCCTGAAAAAAGTCCGGCTTGGTGATCTCTCCGTTGAAGATGGATTTTTTGCGATCCAGGATCAGATTATTCAGCTGATTGAGCGGCTGAAAATCGGCGATGTCCTTGCGGTCAGTGATGACAATCTGCCCTTCAGCGAGACAGGGAAAGCGGTTAATCCGGTAAGCGGGATTAAACATCCGCAGATTGTGACGGATGAACAGATTCAGAATGCACTGGATGAGGGAAAGGAAATTGACGTCAGTCCATTTACAGATGAGATCATGTACACGTATGATTTCGGGGATGGATGGCAGTTTTTTATCACCGGCAGCCGGGGATACTCGGACCTGATCGAAGAGAAAGCCGTTACCCCCATCAAGGCGGACAGAGCCGTCACGAAAGCGCTCAAAATGCAGCGCCCGGTTGTACTTGCCGCTGACGGGGATATGCTGATTGAGGATGTCGGAAATATAGAAGGTTATGCCGCGTTCATTGAGCACATGCGGCTTGCCCCGGATGCCGTCATTGAAGAAGGGAAAAACGAGTATGACCAGGGCGAATATCGCGGGAACTGGGCAGAACTTCAGGATGAGGACGATATTGACGATGACGGGATGACCCGTGCGGAGAACCTGGAGTGGGCCATCAGCCAGGGCTGGCACCGGAACGACTACACAAACTACAACCTTCTGTAACAGGCCCGTCCTTGGCAGATAGCCAAATCCGGAACCGTTCCGGCCGTTTGAGCATTGAGGAGGAGTCAAACCATGATCACGAAAAAAACAGTCCTTGCGCTGATCCCCTGGATCCTTCTCTTTTGTGCCGGACTAGTGCTCCTGTTCAGACCTACCTATTTTGTCCCGATTCTAAAGGTCAAAGAGACATTTACAAAGCAGGGAAAGACCAGCAGTCGGTCATCACGCCGCGAAGAGGTCGCCTATGCCGTTGTTCAGGTTCAGATTGGTGAGGAACTCCATGAGGTGACTGTCCGGGACAATTCCTGGTTCCCGCTGAAAGCCGGGGATTCTGTCTTTGTGACACGCGGCTTTGGCGGAAAATATGTGGAAAAACGCTCGGAGACCGCTTATACCGTAATCGCTTTTTCCGTCCTGATGGGTGTCATTGCCGTTATAACGGAACGATGCATGACCATCTGTCAGCGCAGAAGGAAGGGAAAAGAAGATTCCGGCAGCTGAACGCAGCCGTGCATCGAAGAGCCTCTGGAGAGATGCCTGATTCTTTAGAAAGCAGCTGCATTCGATTTTCCTCGGGGAAAAATCATAAATGCGGCTCCGGCAAAGCATTTCCGTCTTGCCGGAGCCGCAGTATTCGGTTAAAGAGAACTATGCCGGAGAATCGAAGAGAATCCGGAACTGATCACCTTCGGTGGTCAGGCGGATCTCACCGCCGCCGGTGAGGCGTCCGAAGAGCATCTCGTCCACGAACAGGGGCTTGATTTCGCTGCGGATGACCCGATCGACCTCACGGGCGCCGAACTGCTCGGAGATGCCGTCCCGGCGGATCTTCTCGACGGCGGAGGGATCAATGGTCAGGCGGACCTTCTTTTCAAGGAGGGTCTGGGTCAGTTCATCCAGCTTCTTTGTGACGATCTGCCTGGCCATGTTCTCATCCATGCTGCGGAACAGAACGATTTTATCCAGGCGGTTCCGGAATTCCGGCTGGAAGACATTGCGGACCTCTTCCATCAAAGCGCCCTGGCCCATGGACGGGCGGCCAAAGCCGATAACGCCCTTTCCGATCCGGCTGGCGCCGGCGTTGCTGGTCATGATGAGGGTGATGTGGGAAAAGTCCGCCCTGCGTCCCTGATTGTCCGTCAGGGTGGCGTAGTCCATGACCTGCAGGAGGACGTTGTAGATGTCCGGATGGGCCTTTTCGATCTCATCCAGCAGAAGGACGGCGGAGGGATTCTTGCGCACCGACTCGGTCAGCAGGCCGCCGTCCTCATAGCCCACATAGCCGGCGGGGGAGCCGATCAGCTTGGCCACGGTGTGCTTTTCCGCGTATTCGCTCATGTCAAAGCGCAGCAGTCTGACACCAAGTTCTTTTGCCAGGGTGCGGGCCACCTCGGTTTTGCCAACGCCGGTGGGTCCCACGAAGAGGAGACTGGCTAATGGCTTGTTCTCTGAAATCAGGCCGGCTTTTGAGAACTTGATGGCGTTCACCACTTCGGCAATGGCCGCATCCTGCCCGAAGATCTGCTGTTTCATCCGCGTTTCCAGGGTGGCAAGGGAGGACAGGTCCTCCGCGTCCACTGTTTCGACCGGAATGCGGCAGATTTCGGTCAGGACCTGGTTGATCAGCCCCTTGTCAACGATCTGCTCCGGACTGTCCGTGGGATGCAGTTTCCGGTAGCTGCCCGCCTCGTCGATGAGGTCAATGGCCTTGTCCGGCAGGAAACGTTCATGGATATGTTTTCTGGCCATGGAAACGGCATAGGGGAGCACGTCGTCGGCATAGCGGACCCCGTGAAAGTTCTCGTAAAGGGGCTGCAGTCCCTCAAGAATCCGGACGGTTTCCTCCTCCGAGGGTTCCAGGATTTCCACATTCTGGAAGCGGCGGACCAGGGACTTGTTCTTTTCGAAATAGCGTTTGTATTCCTCAAAGGTGGTAGCGCCGATAAACCGGATATGTCCCTCGGAGAGATAGGGCTTGAGCAGGTTGGAGGCGTCCATGGACCCTTCGCCGGTGGCGCCGGCACCGGCCAGGGTGTGAATCTCATCAATGTAGATGATGGGCTTTTCCTCTTTGGCGATTTCGGCAAGGACACGCTTGAAGCGTTTTTCGAACTCGCCGCGGTACTGTGTTCCGGCCAGCATGCCGGGCAGATCCAGCATGAATACCCGACTGCCTTTCAGGGCATCCGGAACATTCCCGCTGCGCAGCCGGCTGACGAGGCCGTAGGTGATGGCCGTCTTTCCGACGCCGGGCTCGCCGATGTGCAGCGGATTGTTTTTGTCCTTCCGGCACAGGATCTGCATGGTCCGGTCCAGTTCCATTTCGCGCCCGATCAGCGGTTTAGTGTTTGTGAGCGTGTCATTGAGGCACGGAGCCAGAAGGGACAGATCGTCGGAAGGCCCGACATGTGCCTCCGGCGCCGCCGCATGAGGCTTTGTGGGGGCCAGCGGTTCATCTGTCTCAAGGCCTGTCAGGGCCTGCAGGAGATCCAGCATTTCCACGCCCTGAACGAGGAGATAATAGGAGGCATAGCACTCCGGGAGCTGATACAGGGAATAGATGACATGGCGCAGGGCAATCTCATCCTGTGAGCTGTTTATCGCCTGCGCAGCCGCCTGAGAAAGCGCCAGATCCATCAGGGCGGAGAGGCAGGGCGATTCCCCGCCGGCGCTGTCGATATTCTCCTGAATATAGGAATCAAGATCGGAGCGAAGGCGTTCCATACTGCCTCCGCAGGCGGTGAAGGCAGAGATGAATTCCGGATCATCACAGATACAGCGGAGGAGAACCTCCGGGGTCAGGATGGCGAGATCTTTGTCTTTCACATAGGCAAAGGCAGCCTGCAGGAGGTGCTGAACGCTCTGACTGTATTTCATCTCAGGCTTCCTCCACCGTCATCCGAAACGGAAAATTCTCTGCCTTTGCCCGTTCCAGGGCGAGATTGACTTTTGTGCAGGCAATATCATAGGGATAAATGCCGACAGCGGCCCGTCCGTTTTTATGGACCTGCAGCATCAGGAGCTCCGCGGCGGCAGGCGCCTTTTTGAAGATGTCAATGAGTATGGAAACCACAAATTCCATGGTGGTAAAGTCATCGTTGTGCATGATGACCTGATACCTCTTCGGTTCCCGGATGCGGACATCTTCCCGGGTCTGCGAGGCATTTTGCAGGGACATGTAATCACCTCAATTTGTTTTTCTGAAAACAGGTGCCGTTATTATCCAAAATCGGAGGGGTTCTGTCAACCGGGACAGGACTGACCGGATAGAAAGAAGAAAACGGACTTCCGCCGGGGAAGTCCGTTACAGGGCAGAATCAGTGCCATTTATAGGTCACAAGACCATACACGTACAGGAACGCGATGAGTACCGGAACGACATAGCGGAAGATGGGTTTCATCCAGGGCTGAACCTTGAGGCCCGAGCCGCTGTTGGCCTCCTCCACAAACTGATCCCAGCCCCAGCCGAAACGGTTGCAGCAGAAGAGGCAGTAGGCGAGGGAACCCAGCGGCAGAATATTGGTGGAGACGATGAAATCCCAGAGATCCAGCCAGGCAGAGCCCTCGGCAAAGGGCTGGAAATGGATGACGCTGTATCCAAGGGCGGTGGTCAGGCTCAGAAGGAAAATGCCGATTCCACAGATGAGGCTTCCTTTTTTCCGGCTCCATCCGAACATCTCCCTGACCATTGCCAGAATGTTTTCGCAGACGGCCAGGACGGTTGAGAGAGCGGCAAAGACCATGAACAGGAAGAACAGCGTTCCCCACCAGCGTCCGCCGGCCATATTCCGGAAGACATCCGCCATGGTGTTAAACAGCAGTCCGGGACCATCCGTGACCTTGATGCCATAGGAGAAACAGGCAGGGAAGATAATGCCGCCGGCCAGCAGGGCAACCAGTGTATCCAGGGCGATGACCGTGCCGGCTTCACCCAGGAGGGAGTGGTCTTTCCCGATATAACTGCCGAAAATGGCCATGCTGCCTATGCCGACAGACAGAGTGAAGAAAGCCTGGTTCATGGCGGAGACAACGGTATTCAGACTGATTTTTGAAAAGTCGGGAACCAGGTAGAAGGAGAGACCTTCTTTTGCCCCGGAGAGCTGCAGATTGCGGATGAGAATGATCAGCATCAGGATCAGCAGGGCGGACATCATGAATTTGGTAATCCGCTCAAGTCCGCCCTGAAGGCTAAAACTGAGAATGGAGAAGGTGATGACGATGGTAATTGCCAGAAAGATCACATTCTCCGCCGGGTTGGTAATCATGGCGCCAAAGGAAAGCATTTCGGTCTGCCCGATGAGAAAATGGAAAAAGTAATTGAGAATCCACCCGGCGACAACGGTATAAAAGGCCATCAGGGAGAGGTTTCCGACAAGGGCCAGCACCCCGATGTGTTTCCATCCGGGTTTTGGCATACGCAGTTTCCTGAACATGTACAGCGGACTGGTCTGCGCCGCACGTCCGACGGAAAACTCCATGGTCATCACCGGAAGCCCCATGAGAAGCAGACAGATGATGTAGATAAATACAAAACTTCCTCCGCCGAATTCACCGCACATCCACGGAAATTTCCAGACATTTCCGCAGCCGATGGCGCAGCCGGCTGAGAGCATAATGAAGCCAAGCCGGCTGCTCAGGTGCTCTCTTTTCTCGGACCCGTTTGATTTGCCGTTCATATCAAAGTCATTCCTTTCCTGTCCGTTCTCAAAGACTGTCGGATCAGGCACTGAAACCGGAGAGAATACATCCTTCCGGGGGTGCGCAGAAACGTTTTTCAGTGAGATACGACTGGTGTGTAGTCTATCATTATTTATGTGGAAAAACAATATTTTATCGGGAATAATTCACAGTTTCAGCCGCTCTTTGCTGACAGCGAGGGGATTCAGGGGGATGGCAGACTGACCCGGAGAGGATTCGGATTTTGACACACGGACAGGAAAATGTTATACTGAGTTTGGTCAATAACCATCGGATCAGAGATTCTTTAGCGCTTGCGAATGTTGTTGAGAGGAACAGCTATGATCGATGTTCAGACATTCAGACCTTTGTTTTCAGAAATCAGTCCGCTCTTTATGTCCGGCAGGGATACGCCCAATGTGATTCGCATGCGCATTCGCATGGATGCGGAGGTGGAGGAAGCTGCGCTCAGAGACGCGGTGGATCTGACTATGCGCAGATATCCCTATTTTTGCGTGAAGCTCCGGAAACGGGACGGACAATGGGGGTTTGTCCCGAATTCCCGCCCGGTTGTGGTTCTGTCCGGCCCGGCAAATGTCATGCTCAATTCCGCGGCAGCCAATGAACATCTGCTGGCGTTTTCCTGGCATGAGGACTGGATCCTTCTGGATATTTCCCATGCCCTGACTGATGGGACCGGGGCCATGGAAGTGGTGCGTACGCTCCTGTACTATTACTGCTCCCGGCGCTATGGAGCAGTGCTCAGGGCCGAGAGCATACGGCTTGCAGGCGATGAGATCTCCCCCGAGGAATGGGAGGATCCCGCGCCGCGTGTGACACAGGAACCGCCGGAGGACGGTGACGGGCAGCAGCCGGTTTTGAATCTGGTCCGGATGGCCGGTCTTGAAAAGGATACCGCAAAAACCGTATACAGCTTCACCGTAGATGAGAAACAGCTGATGCGCTTTAACCGTGAGCATGATGCCACTCCGGGAACCATCGTGGCCCTGCTTCTGAGCCGGGCCATTGTCTCCCTTTATCCGGACAGTCAGGACCGGACGCTCATTAACCTGTGCCTCAACCTGCGTAAGGCGCTGGGCACCCCGCTGGCGCATCAGTGCCTGGTGGGGGATGTATGGCTTGAATACAAAGAGGAAATGCGCCGGCATCCGCTGCCCGTGCAGGCGACGATGTATCGCGGCATGGTCGTTGTCCAGACGCAGCCCGAGCAGGCGCTGACCGTCATGACGTACATCAACCGGTACACCCGGCGGATGCTGGCAATGCGGTCGGATGAGGAAAGGGTCCGTTCGGCGAAAAACACCAGTGAATACCTGAAGGAGTGGCGGACAGCAACGGTCAGTTATGTGGGCAAGAAAAATCTGGGGGATTCCGAGCGGTATATCCGGGAGTTTCACTTATGGGCCAGTGCAGAGAACGAAAATCTGCTGGTTGAAATCACGTCGGTTAACGGCCGATTTACCATCGATTTTATTCAGAACTTTGCCTCGCCGGTCTACATCCATGCCTTTATGCATCAGCTGGATGAAATCGGGATTCCCTTTGAACGGCAGGCACCCGTACCGCTGGAACTCCCGGGGATCTGCCTGCCGTGGATGGAATAAACAGAGGAACCGATCTGTTCAATGGTTGAAAGGAAAAACCAATGAGCATCAAACCGTCAGCCAAAAAGAATATCATCCGGATTTCCTATATCCGGATCGCCCTGGTCAGCATCGTTACCCTTCTGGCCATGAGTGCCTGCGGCCTGATTGACAGCATTGTCATCAGCCGGCATCTGGATACCCGCGCAGTGGCCGCGGTAGGCTATTATGCACCGATGAATGTCCTCACCGACCTGATCTACGTGGTGGGTGTTGGTGCATGCCTGCTTTGCGGCAATTTCATTGGTTCGGGGCAGCAGAGCAGAGTGAACAGCCTGTTTACCACCACGTTTACGGTGACCTTTGCCTATGGTGCGCTGCTGTCCACGCTGCTGACCGCGGCACGTGTGCCGATTTCCGCGCTGCTGGGTGCCCGGGGTGAAAATGGTCAGCTGCTCAGCCAGTATATGGCCGGATACGCGCCTGGCATTGTGTTTACACAGCTGAGCGCGCTGCTGATGTCCCTGGCTTCATTCAATGGCGCCATTCACCGGTCCTATGTCGCCATTGGGACGCTGTTCTGCCTGAACAGCCTGCTGGATCTTCTGCTTGTCGGGCCCCTGGGACTGTTCGGGGTAGGGCTTGCAACAACGATTTCCTGTCTCGCCTCCTTTCTGATCATGCTCCCTGCGTATCTGGGGAGGAATCAGACGGTTCATTTTGAGCGGGGATCCTTTGATGCAAAGCTCCTGATGGAGTCCATCCGGCGCGGGCTGCCCTCCCTGCTGTTTACGGCGGGACTGCTGATCAAAAACAGCCTGATCAACTACTCACTGACGGTTTATGTGGGTTATGAAGGTGTTGCCGTGGCGAATGTGCTGGGGTCGCTGTGCGGCATCGCCGGCAGCTTCTCGGGGGGATTTGCCAACGCCTTTTCCTCACTCATGAGCCTTTATGTCGGGGAAGAGGACCGGGAAAGCGTCATTGACGTGTTTCATGTGGCGCTTCGGATCGGACTGGCTTTCATGTCTCTGATGGTCATCACGGTCATGGCCCTGTCCGCTCCGCTGACGGACGTGTTCTTTGCAAGGGGGACCCGTGTATGGCAGATGGGGCGGAACATGTTCCTCCTGGGATTCCTCTTCTTCCCGGTCAATGTCTTTATCAACCTGCTGATGAACGGCTATAAGGCGCAGGGCAGGATGACACTTTGCAACATTCTGTCCTTTCTGGAGGCGGCGATGGTCGGTGTTTTCGCGCTTGTGACCGCGCCGCACTTTGGGGACAGGGGAGTCTGGCTGGCCAATACGTGGAGTGATCTGCTGGCCATGGCGATTCTCTTGCTTTCCGTCTTCCTCTTTAAGAAAAAGGTGACCTTTCATTCGGCTGATCTGCTGAAACTGTCGCCGGATTTCGGTGCAAAGCCGGATGAATTTGCCGAGTATGCCGTTCGTTCCATGGCGGAGGTAGGTTCGGTTTCCCAGTCGGTCACGGCCTTCTGCAGGCAGCGGGGACGAAGCCGCCGAACGGCATTCCTCTCAGGTCTTTGCGTGGAGGAAATCGCGAGAAACGTTTATCAGCATGGCGCCGGCGGGAAAAGGTCCTGCAGCGTGAACGTGCGGGTGACCTGCCGGGATCAGCTGATCATCCGGATTCAGGATGACTGCCGCAAATTCGACCCCAGGGAGCGCATGAACCTGTATACACCGGCAAATCCGGAGTCGAACATCGGCCTTCGCCTGGTGGCAAAAATGACATCGGAGATCGATTACTACAACAACGCAGGAATCAATACGATGATCATGAAGATACGGCCTGAATCAGATGGCAGCAGATGAACCCTCCGGCTAAGCCGGCATTTCCCGGAAAAGTCCGCTGAGTGTTCCAGAATGTCAAGATGGCAGGGGAAAAGGTTCTTGCTTTTAGCTGTCGGTTTAAGTAAAATAAGACAGATTAGGTATTCAGCTCAGTGAATGCAGGCATGGACAGTTTCCCTGTTACGAATGTATCCGTGACGCAAAAAGCCGGATCAGGTCCCGTTTTTATGGCCTTTTATCGCATGTATTGAAAAACATGGACAGGCATATTTCCTGAGGAAAGGAGTGGCCCTGTCGCGCGCGACAGTTCATCAAATCAGGCCTTGTGCGATCCCGCTCAGGCAAATGCCAACGGTGAGGCCTGCAAAGGATAGAATGGCCTTTTTCTATGAAAGAAAGCGAAAAGGAACAGGTTGCGCAGATAAAGAAGCGCATGAAGAACGGTAAGCTGGTTGACCAGCCCTGCTGGTCGTTTATCCGGGAACTGAATTTCTGCAGTGAAGAGCGGCAGGAGAGCATTGCGATCCGCAACGGCTATCGGACGTACAATTATCGTCAGCTGGTTTACCAGTGGGAACGATATGCCTCTGCGTTTTCCGGAATCAATCTGACGGGCAAGAACCGCTCGAGGGTAGCCCTGATCGGAACACCCCTGACAGAGACGATCTTCGCCTTTTACGGGCTCAACATGACGGGAGCGTCCATTTCGCTCATCTATCCCTTTGATCTTTTCGATGAGAATCAGATCTACAGCATGATTCAGAAGGAAAAGATCACCGATCTGGTCATTTCCGAGTATTATGCGTTTCCGCGGCTGATGCGGCGCCTGCTTCGTCTGCGGGAGCTGCTGGGCATCCGCAACATCATTCTGCTGGAAAGCCCCATGGGCGGGAAATTCGGCATCCCGGTGCTGGAAGCGATCCGGCAGATCAATAAAGAGCTGTTCCGGGAGATGCCGGGCGGTCTGCTGATGGAAGATCTGCTGGTCAAATATGAAGCATATCCCATTTCCTACGGGAAAGGGAAGGCGCCGATTATCCTTCATACCACCGGAACGGTCAGCGGCATGCACAAGCCGGTTCCGCTGACGGACGAGGCCATGAATTCCTTTGTGGTCAGCGCCATCAGGGCGAAAAAGACGTTTGAAGATTTCCAGAATGCCCCGGAGCATATGATCACCTATCTGACACTGAACATGTCCTGGGTCTATGCGATGGTGGATATGCTGCATACGCCCCTGGGCCTGGGAATGGAAATTGTCTCGCTGCCCTTTGGGGCCACCAATCCCTTCTATGGAGAGGCGATTGAGCATTACGGCATCAATGTCCTCTTTACCAGCAAGAGCATCCTGGATTCCTGGCTGAAGACGATGCCCGACATTGATCTGACCAGGCTGAAGATCGTGTTCATGGGCGGCACCTATGTTTCCCCTGAGTACAAGAAAAAGTTCAATGATTATCTGTGGTCATGCGGTTCCTCTGCACGGATTATCAACGGATACGGGCTCTCCGAAATGGGAGGTGCCTGCACGCTGGCTCCGACCTCGCGGGAGGATGATGCCATCGGATTCCTGATGCCGGGGTTTAAGGCAAAAATCTATGTGGAAGAGGAAAACCGGTATTACGACATTGAAGAGGGTCCGCGTACCGGTGTGCTGCTCCTGAACTCGCCGACCATGAGCAGCGGCCGTCTGGATGACACGGTGTTTTTTGAACTGGAGCGGATTGATAAAGAGGACTATTTCAATACCAATGATCTCGTGCGGGTGAATGAAGACGGGAGCCTGACGTGTATTGGAAGGTCCAATCAGTTCTTTATCAACAATGCCGGTGTCCGCTTTGACGCAGGTCTTGTGCAGAATGCCGTTTCGGCTCAGCCCGGCGTGGCCGCATGCGGGGTTGTCCCGGAGTTCCACAAGACGCTTCATGACAATATTCCTGTTCTCTACGTCCAGATGAATGAATCCGGAGCGGCGGGACTGGCAGACCTGCACAGGGCACTGATTCAGGTGTTCATTCTGGATGAACTGCTGGCAGAGAGCAATCTGCCCGGTCAGGTTGTCCTGACGGAGAAGATTCCGCTGAATTCCAGCGGAAAAGTAGATGCAAAAATGCTGGCCGCCGGTGCCGTAAAAGGGGAACGCTTTTCCGTGAAGCCGGTCAGGCTGAACGGAAAAGTGAGCGATATTCTGCTCATTCCTGCGGCCGAGGGCGAAAATGCCACGATGGGCGCCGGCATCCCGGAGGAATTGGAAGGAGATCCTTACAATATCCTCTCTGAACTGTTCGGTATCATTCCGGAGTTGAATGAAGGCCATTATTCCAAGCTGTTCCAAATCCCGGGACTGCAGGAACTGGTCGAAAAGCTCACCGGATTTGATATAAAGGATATCCCCAAAAGTCTGAAGAAGACGTCACCAAAACTGTATAAACTGGCATATCAAAAATACCTGATGCCGTTTATGGAAGGAGTAATTAAAATGAACAAGATGGATTGGAAGTTCCCTGGATTCGAAAACTTTGGTTTCAAGATGCCGAAAATGGATAACTGGGATTGGGCACAGGATCTGGTAGGCAATATGTTTGCTTTCTGGGATCAGATGACCAAGATGGAAGATTATTCCATCGCTGCATGCAAGAAGCAGTGGAATCAGTTCTTCGATTACATGATGGAAATGCAGGATACCGCCTCCGCTTTGCTGCCGGAGAACGTTACGCTTGTGCCGGGACTTCCTTTCTCCGTGAACCCGAAGGAGTATGCTGAGAAGATGAAGGAATTCCAGGAGATGGCCAACAAGCACTTCACCGCTCAGGCTGATTCCATCAACGAGTTCCGCAAGGACAGCGAGGAGAAGGTTCGCGACCTGGTCGATTCCAATGTGAAGAATGTCGCGAAGCAGGTAAAGAAGGTTGTCAAGCCGAAGGAAGCTCCCAAGGCTGAAGAGGCTGCTGAGGAAGTAAAGGCTGAGGAGCCCAAGGCTGAGGAAGCCCCCAAGGCTGCCGAGAAGAAGGAAGCTCCCAAGGCTG
>DGWH01000019.1:0-7266 GCA_002395225.1 Christensenella sp. UBA4263 | reverse complement strand
CCAAGGCTGCGGAGAAGAAGGAAGCCCCCAAGGCCGCGGAGAAGAAAGAAGCTCCCAAGGCTGCGGAGAAGAAGGAAGCCCCGAAAGCTGCGGAGAAGAAGGAAGCTCCCAAAGCTGAGGAGAAGAAGTAAACTCAGCAGGGTACGACATTGAGTCAGTCGAATCACTGCAGGGTGATTTGCTGCGTACGTTGAAAAGCGGACTGTAAACTGCTGTCAGTTACAGTCCGCTTTTTGCATCGGAGGGAATCCGTATGAATCTGATACTGAAGAATCTGCTGGATAATGCAGAAAAACGGCAGGATAATAATTCTTCTCCGCCATTCATGGGGAAGATCCGGTCTGAGAAACAGGACCGGCCGCTTCCCGGGGATCTGGTCGAGGACCGGGATATCCCATACGGGAATCCGGAGCGCCCGTTGTTTGCCAATGTGCTCTATCCCCGCAGCAGACAAAAGGAAACACTGCCGGTCATCGTTTTTGTCCATGGCGGTGCGCTGGTCATCGGTGACAGAAACTCAGACCCGGTATTCTGTCAGGAAATTGCCCGGCAGGGGTTTGTGGTCTATTCGGTGGACTATCGCCTGATTGACCGTGCAGATGCCTTTGGCATGATTTCGGACATCTGCCATGCACTGGCCATGGTCAGCAGCACCCTGGCAAAGTATGGCGGCGATCCCGAGCAGGTATCCCTTTGCGGAGAAAGCGCCGGCGCGTTCCTTGCGCTGTATGCAGCGGCATCGGGTGCTTCAGAGGAACTGCGGCATCTTCTTGGCTGCAGTGATTATGGCCTGCGCATTGCCCATCTGGTGATGCTCAGCGGCATGATCTATACCACCAGACTCAACAAGGTCGGGCTGGTGTACAGAAAACAGCTTTATCAGGAAAAGAGAAAAGACAGGCAGTTTATGGCCCGCATCGCGCCGGACAATCCGGAAATCATCTCACTGCTGCCGCCGGTCCTGCTGATCAGCTCCAAAGAGGATTTTTTGCGTGAGGATACCATCCATTATGCCGCTGCGCTGGATATCTATGACCACAGACACCGGCTGCTGTTCTTTCATGAGGGGAAAAATCTGACCCACGCGTTTCCATGCCTGTTGCCGTCCATGCCCGAAAGTGCATACGCGATTGAGCAGATCGGCCTGTGGCTGAACGAATAAGAATCCCCGCTGGCGGCGGGGATTCTCGCTTAAGGGGGAAGGGGACGGGGCAGACCCGTTTTGAGGACTGCGACAGTCCTTTTTTCAGTTCTGTCCCTCTGCAGAGGCAGGCACCGGAGAGGGATCCGGCACGGTGGATGGCAGAAAGCGGATACTCTCCAGGATTCGCCTGAAATACTTGGACGTTCCATCTGCGGATTCCGCGGAATAGGTTCCCTCTGCCGTGAGAAAATGCCCGCTGTCAACGATCAGCGAAACAAAGTGGAATGTGCCGTTTTTGTATTCAGACCGGAGATCCAGCACTCCGCC
The DNA here is from genome assembly GCA_002395225.1 of Christensenella sp. UBA4263. Taxonomy (GTDB): domain Bacteria; phylum Bacillota; class Clostridia; order Christensenellales; family Aristaeellaceae; genus Ventricola. The sequence continues at coordinate 5,795 of DGWH01000019.1, read as the reverse complement.
GGGCTCAGGCAGGGCCAGGCCTGATTCCGTGAGCCGTTTTTCTGCCTCCTCCCGCGTACAGAGCGTCAATGTCATGGAATCATCGAGAGTAAGCGACCGGATGATCGCTGCCGCTGTTGGCCCGGTCTGTTCCTGTACGCTGAACCGGTCACTTGCCACCCAGAAAGAAAAGCCCTGCTGGCTTTCAACCCGGGTTTCCTCAATGGGTTCTTCCATTCCTTCAAGAACAATGATGCCCTGACGGGTTTCAGCCAGTGTACTCTGGAGAAAAAGAAGGCAGAGCAGCATCAGGACCGGAAACAAAGATGTCTTTTTCATCAGATGACCTCCCGCCAAAATCAAACAGGGATTCCTGCAAAGCTGCAGCCGCATAGCGGCAGTGAAATGCAAGGGAATCCCCGAAGTCTCAGAAAGCGTTTTGTGACAGGAATCGGACCTTATCGTTCCGTTCCGCGGAAGAACAGCCCCAGCATTCCGGGACCGACGTGCGCACCGGAGAAAGGCTCATGCTGGGCGATACAAATCGAGGCATCCGGGGTAATGGCCCGAATCAGCCCGGCCAGGGTTTCCGCGTCCCCGAGGCAGTCCCCGTGAGAAATATAGACCTCGGGACTGCTTTCCGGAATATGCTTTTCCCGATACTTTTCCGCAAGCGCCTCAATGGCCTTTTTGCGTCCGCGGGTTTTATGGCAGGAGACAATATGACCTGTCGAATCGCCGTAAAGGATGGGTTTGATGTTGAGAATCGACCCGATGGTCGCCGTAAAACCGCTGACACGGCCGGTCCGTTTAAGGAAATTGAGATCATCCACGGTAAAATACTGACAGGCATGAGGGACCTCTGCATCCAGGCGGGCGGCGGCTTCCTTTGCATCGAGTCCCTGCTGGCTCAGTCTGGCGGCCAGAATGGCAAGCATGCCGCAGCCAAAACCACAGCCATGGGAATCAACGATATGGACGAAACGGTCAGGGAACGATTCCATCAGTTCCTGTGCGGCATTTATGGCGGCATTATACGTGCCGCTGATTCCTGAACTCATGGAAATATAGATGATATCCTGTCCCTGTTCGAGCAGCGGAGTAAAATGGGACAGGAACATGGCGGTATTGAGCAGGGTGGTTTTAATCACACGGCCGCTGCGCAGCTGCTCATAATATTCGTGGCCATTGAATGCATCCAGATTTCCCAGATAGGTTTCCGGTTTTCCGTCTACGGTATATTCGCAGGGCAAAAGGGTAATCCCGTTCAGCTTGCTGCCTGGTAGATTTGCAGAACCATCTGCAAAAACGGTAAAAGGCATATCGGTACCTCCAATGTGCATGTTAATTGAATGTTTCTGCCAGTCCTGAGCCGGGACTTTCCGTGACCGTCCCGGAAGATTTCTGCAGAAAAAAGACTCATGCCAGAACACGGTTGCTGTCGCCTGAGCAGAACCGTTTCAGGACGCAGATGAACGAATGTTTGTGAATTTGCGGTGTGGCTTTCGCTGTCAGGCTCAATTTATGATCCGTCAGAATCCATCCGGTGCTGTAAGCGAGTGCCTTCCCGAATGGGGGCTGTCCACGGGAACAGACACTTCCACGGATGAAACGTTATACGGACATGTGTATTATACCACAATTGCCGTGCGGGGGTACATGTTTTCATTCGCTGAAATCACCGGGAATGACAATAAAACACTTCACCTTCACTTCACGGAGCTGCCGGGAACAGGAAAATTGCTTGTGTTTCATCATCATATCTGATAAAATCAACCCATTGGCGGGGTTTCCTTCAGAACGTGGGCGGGGATCCCGTGATTGCGGATATGATCACGAAAGGAGCATGTATGATGAACAGAGTATCGAAATGGTTCTGCTTTGCTCTGGTTCTGTGCCTGCTGAGCGGCATGATGCTTTTTGCATCTGCGGAAAGCGCTGAGCAGCCTGCAGAAGCAGCCCCGGCTGAGGAGGCTGCGACGACGGCCGAGGCGGCACCGGTACAGGAGGGCGCCAGGGAGAAAGCCCAGTGGACCGTCATGCTGTATCTGTGCGGAACGGATCTGGAGTCCCTTGGCGGAATGGCCACCACGAATCTTTCCATGGTTTCCAGGACGGTACCGGACAGCCAGGTCAATTTCGTGTTCCAGACCGGCGGCGCGAAGGAATGGAAGGCGAAGGACAAGGAAGGACTGAACCTGGATGTGTCCTCGGAGAAGCTTCAGCGCTGGAGCTACGGTGCCGAGGGCTTCAAGCTGGAGAAGGAGCTGGAGAACGCCAGCATGGCGAAGTATTCCACGCTTTCCGACTTCATCCGGTGGGGCGCGGAGAACTTCCCGGCGGAAAAGAACATCCTGATCATGTGGGACCACGGCGGCGGAAGCGCCAGTGGCCTGATCGTGGATGAGCTGCATGACAATGCGATCATGAGCCTGGAAGGCCTGGAGCGCGCGCTCAAGGCCGGTGGTGTCCACTTTGACATTTTCATGACCGACACCTGCCTGATGGCAAACCTGGAGACCGCACAGGCGATCAAGCCTTATGCGGATTATCTGCTGGCTTCGGAAGAAGTGGTGCCCGGCCTGGGAACCAACTACGAGGAATTCATGCAGAATCTGTATGATGAACCCGAATGCGGACCTGTCCGTCTCGGAAGGAATATCTGCAACGCCACCCAGGTGATGTACGCCGAAGAGGGCGGCGGCAGCGCTCTGAACGGCCTGACCTTCTCCCTGATCGATCTGAGCAGGATCGATGCGGTGGCGGAAGCGTTTGAAGCATTTATGAAGGAAGTCGTCTCCCTGATCCCTGACCCGGCTGCCTTTGGAAAGTACCTGGCGGCGGTCGCAAATGTGGACCGGTACATGGAAACCACGATGTGCGACCTGTATGACCTGGCGCGCCGCGGCCAGAAGGGCGGCATTCCCAAGGAAGTCACGCTGAAGCTGGAGAACGCGGTGGACGGCGCGGTGATCCACAATATCCGCGGCTCCTATCATCCCTATGCCCACGGCCTGTCCGTCTATATGGAATACAATGGCGGCACGAGGAACCTTGATCGTCTGGCCAGAACCTGCAAGAATCCCTGGCAGATGGTCTTCCTGGATGCGGTCAGCCTGAAGTGGGATGCCCCGGCATGGGCCACGGAAAAGGTCGGAGATGCGCCGGAGCTGAAGCCTGAGCTCTACACGGTCAAGTACGAAACCGAGGTGACTGAGGACCGGGCCCACCACATCATCCATATCAAGTCCGGCATCGACAGCGGCGCCTTTATCCGCTATGAGCTGCAGCGCTATGATGAGGCGCTCCAGGTCTGGTATGAACTGGGCGAGAGCGAGGACGTGAAGTATATCGCACAGAGCGATGACAAGCTGTCCTTTGAGGCGGATTTTGACGGGAAGTGGGTCTCTGCCCACAACGAGCCGCTGAGCGTGACCAGCAAAGAAGTCAAGGGAAACACGGTGCTGCTGCAGGCGTCCGTCATGCTTCCCGAACTGGCGGGGGGCGAGACCAAGAAGCTGCGGATTCTTGCGGAATATCCGAAGAATCTGGCCTATGACAAGCCGCAGGATCCCGAAGAGGAGCCGGTTGAGAATCAGATCAAGTACACGGCCACAGGCGTATGGGACGGCTATATCTCCTCTACGGGTCTTGCGGACCGCAACACCTGGCCCATGACAGATCTGATCGGCGCCAAGCTCGTGGTGTGCAAACCAGTCTACAGCGATTATCTGGAATCCACCGGCGACATGCGCTACTGCGATGAGTTCGAGATCGACCAGAACTTCACCATTGAAGAGATGACGCTTCCGAAAGGAAAGTACAGGATCCGCTATTCCATTGTCGATATGCTGGACAGAACCTACAAATCCGACTTTGTCGAGTTGGAATGGGACGGAACGAAGGTCGTCTATGAGGAGCAGCCCAAGGAAGAAGCTCCGGCTGAAGGGGAAGATGCGAACGAAGAGCAGGCGGCGTAATGCCCGTATCCTCAGACAGGAAAATGTCTGACAGATGAAACCGATCAGGGACCCTGGAAACAGGGTCCCTTTTCCTTTGGATGCGGGCAGGTGACGAAACATGGCGGAAAATGAGGAGGATGCCGCCCGTGGAGTCCTCCGGATGGTACGCCCCCTGATTCAGGGAATGATGCGGCACAGATGAAAAGGGGAGGCAGGACGGGCTGCGGAGATTCGCGTTTCGGGGACAGGAAGGGATAAAGGCTTAGGGCTGCAAAGACGTGATGCGGCATGCAGCTGACTGGAAATGCTTTATTCTTTGACTTTAAGAGGCTCGGGGCTTAGAATGGTACTATACTGTGACCTACTACTACGACGAGGACGGCGAGACAGTGCTGGATACAGAACAGGTGATGGAAGGCATGGACTGTGTGAACGTCCCGACCCCGACAAAGGCCGATGCGGTTTTCCTGGGCTGGACGAATGAAGTGGGTGGAGCAGTCGATGCGACACTGACCGAAGATGTCATGTCGGACAGAAATCTGATTGCTGTGTATGAGCGAGAAACCGAGCCAGAACCTGAGAATAACGGAGAGGAGGAACCCTGATGGCACTTGCAGCTGTAATGGAACAGGCAGTTCACCTGACACCGCAGCCGGGCGGGGTTCTTCCGGTCATCTACCTGAAAGAGAAAACGCGGCTGATGCGTATCCGGCTCCTGGTACCGTATGCCGGGGCGATTACGGATTACATCTTTAAGCCCTGTGCCATCCGAGCGACGCTCCCCGACGGGTCGGCTTTCTTTGCCATAAGCGGCTGTACGCAGGAGAACAGGAGAATCTGCGCAAGACTGTATGAAAAGGACGTCCTGGCCATGACCAGGATTCCCGGACAGTATAAATGCGCGCTGACCATCGTGAATACAAACAATAAAACAGGATGGATTCCGCGGGAAGCAAAAAGAAACGGGCATCCCCGCAGAAAACACCTGGATGCGTAAACATCACAGAAAATGCCTGAACAGACAAAGAGAAGAGGAAATTGCAACATGAAGCGTGGAATCTGGCTGCTGTTTTTTACATGGATGATCCTCTGTTCCGCCGCGTTTGCTGAAAAGGAGGCAGAGGATTCTGGTGAGTTCCTTGAAGAGCAATACCTGAATAAAGGATGGACTGCCGAAAGCTCGACGCAGTGGGGAGATGCCGCTGCCGCGGTGCTGCGTCAGGGGGATCAGCATCTGCTGGTGGTGCGCAAAGGGGAGCAGCGGATCGAGAATCCGGATGCCGTTCTGTCCTCCGGGGTTACCGTTCACATGGATACCGAGGACCTCCTTTATCTGTCCGTTTCAGAGGGCAGCGAAACCACCACCTATGATTTCTATCATGTCTATAACCACTGGCTCCTGGGCGGCATTCGGTATACCGGTTCGGGTTCATCTGAAAGGGATATTCCGGTCATTGAGGAAATACTGCTGAACATGCTGGATGATGAAATCAGCAGTGATGTTCTGCTGGAAGATGAAAATGAGAACATCCTCTGGCGGGAAACTGTGCCTCCGCTTCCGAATGTGCTGACGGAGGATGAACTGGATCTGGCAAAATGGAGTCCCGCCTCCTGTCCGGTGTACTGTACCGGGTATATGGACAGGGATCTGGGGGATTCTTCTGACAGTATCCGGCATCGGCTGTTTGACACCATGAAAACGGGCACCTTTTTTGCGGACTATGTCTATGCGGACGGGCTAATCACGCAGGACACATTGCAGTTCATTGCGGACCGGCCGGACAATGGTCGCGTGCTGCTGTGCGGCCATTTCGCGGGGGAGGACTGGCAATTTACAGAAAGCAGTCCGCTGCC
>DGWH01000046.1:7854-9718 GCA_002395225.1 Christensenella sp. UBA4263 | reverse complement strand
AAGCGACATTTTTCAGGAATTTTTTTAAATTTAAGGGTTGACAAATTCATGATTATCTGTATTCAGCTTCGAAATAAAAGAATCTAACGTGGTTACAGACGTGCCGGATACCAAGACTGTCCTGGTAAATACTCGAGATAATACTCATAGATGCCAGGGTGATTGACAATTTGTCTGTTCAAAATGATGCTCCTCGTAACATTCAAGTAAGCTTTTCAAGACATCCAAATCCGAGTCACTAACAGGTTAAAATGGCCCCAAGGCCCTATAGAAGTCTTCATACATATCTTTTGACCCCAGTATCACATGATAGGTCAAATTGGTTCGGTAATCGCAATCCAATGCATCAATGGAAGACGCTCCATGATTTCGGTATCCTCCAGTGCTTCCCGCATGCCGTCTTCGTCACAGATCATGACATTTGCCCTGCGGCTCAAGGCATGATAATCCACATGTAATTCCTCTCTTTACGGAATTTTACCGCAATTTCTTTCTGTCGCCAGTTTTACTATAAAAAAGAGCATTCGGTTTTGGAATGCTCTTAATCTTTTTCAATATGTCGTCGATAATCTTGCACGACATTTGTTTAGGAATTTACCTTTCCTCCCCGTCCGCTTCCTCCTCGACAACCGTCTCCTCTTCAATTTCGGAATCTTCAATGTCAAAAACATCTGCTTCCCCCTCAAACAGGAGGAAATCCTCTTCCCTGGCGGTTTTCGCCTGGAGAATCAATTCCATTGTATCCACATCAATGGCAAAAGCCAGTTCCGGAGAACCGGAATGGTCTTTAATATATCGGGCAACGGATGCCGCCTCTTTCCGGTTCATCCGAAAAACAATCGCCTTGTGTTCTTTTTTCTCAAGGATTGTTTCCTTTACACTCATGCTGAATTCCTCTTTCCGCTTTCTCTGCCGCAGACTGTCATCGGCAGGTGCCTAAAGATTAACATCCGGCAAAACCAAAGTCAAGACGTTCCCTTTATCCTCCACACTTCCCACAACCGCCCTTTCCTGTTTTTCCACTTATCCACATCTCCAAAGATTCTGCCCGTTTTTCCCCGTTTAAACTTGAGTTATCCACAACTTATCCACATTTGACCACAGTTTATCCACAGATTTGTCCACCACTTTTCCAAAGTTATCCACAGTTTCTCTTTTTATCTGCTTACGATGCCCGTTTCCTGAAGTTTTGCTGCTTAAAATCCACGCTTTATCAAAGGACGGCCTTGTGGTGCATCTATTGCTTGTCCATTTCAGGCCTTTTCTTCTCCGGCTAAAACCAGCAGTTTGCCCTGTAAATGCGGCACCTTACGGAATGGAAATGCTTGACTTCTTGAAGTCTGGGACCTAGAATCGTAACAGGATGATCGAAGTGTACGAATCCCATTGACAGTCCTGCAAAAGGCATGCTTCTGCCGCCCTGGCGGCGCTTTATCTAATCTGGACCAGGGCAAAGATGCTCTCGCCAATGTCAGGTGAAGCCCGGAAAAGAATTGCCCTGTCACAAAACGAAACATTGGCAGCAATGGGTAGCAAACTGAGAGACTTGGATTCACGCCCTTTTAGCCAATCCTTGTTCAGATCTGATTTTTTAGTCGGCTTTAGACTCATCCCATTCGCGCCCTAAATTATTCTGAAGATAAGGATCTGCTCCGTATCTGCCCTCCAGGTACTGTTTGTCATACGCTGCAGTATTGTTGATGTGTTTATCATTCTCATCACGGATATCATAAAGGGAATAGATACAGCTCGCATGATCATCATTCTCATAGGCGAACCAGATTTCATCCCTGCGAAACACATCATTTTTCATTGTTGTGAGATCGTGTGATGAGAACAAAAGCTGAGCTCCATTCTTATTGAT